>JBPCOR010000355.1:0-7901 GCA_051000035.1 Mycobacteriales bacterium
GACTTTTAGCTCCACCGACATGACAAGGATCAACACGGTCCCCGTGGCGAAACTGGGAACGCTCAGGCCGGCGGCCGCGAAGGCCGAGATCGCCAGATCGATCTTCCGCCCCCGGTTCAGCGTGGCGACCAAGCCGAGGGTCATGCCCAGCACCAGCGCGACCACAATCGAGGCTATCGCCAGCCTGAACGTGTACCAAAACGCACTAGCCACCACCTTGGTGACGGACAGACCGGTACCGAATGACGTACCCAGATCCAAACGAACGGCATGGGACAGCCAGATAGCGTAGCGGTGGGGCAATGAGGCGTCCAGCCCCAGCTTGTGACGCTCGATCGCGACCTGGGCCGGCGTTGCCGAGAGCCCGAGCAGATTCCTCGCGGGGTCGCCCGGGGCGTTCTGGACTATTAGGAAGATCACGATCGAGGCAATAAAGAGCATGAAGAGGAGCTGGATGCCTCTAGCTGCGGTGTAACGTATCACTCGGACTCCACGACCACGCCCCTAGCCGACGTTAAGCGGACACCCCAGGCATCTAGACATGAGCACCTGCGAGTTGGAGATTCCCCGGAAGATCGCTCCCCTGGCCGGCGACCTTGGAGGACCATCCCCGGAGTCTGCTGAATGTCGCAAAGGAAATCTCGTAGGCGTCTTGCACTAGGATCTGATTGAGTTGTTGGTAGATCCGCTTACGGGTGTTCACGTTGGCCTCGACAGCACCCTGCGAGACAAGCGTCTCGAGGCGAGGGTTGTGGTATCCGAACCTCGTCAGCGGAGTGCGGGCGCCGCCGCGAAAGTTTAGCTGGGTAGCCCAGAAACCCGCGCTGTCCTGCAGTGAGCGGCCACTGTTCCACGGCACAACGTCGGTGGTGGTCGCACCGGTCGTGGCCGATCCAAGCTCTAGCCAGAGGGCTTGCGTTACCGGCTTGATTTTGAGCGTGATGCCGATCTTCGCCAGGTCGGACTGCCAAATCTCACCGATCGTTTGCACGCTGGGGATGCTCGTGGGCGTGGGATAGGTAATTTGCAGTCCCTTCACTCCCGCGCCGTCGATTAGGCTCTTAGCCTTCGCCAGGTTGAAGGACTGAGCATGGACCAAGTTCTCTGCGTAGCCGGTGGACGTTGGAGCATAGAAGGGCGTCGAGACCGGTTTCTCGAGACCCTCGAATGCGACCTTGGCGATCTGCTCTCGATCGAGTGAATAAGAGAGGGCCTGGCGTACCGACGGGTTGTCGAAAGGCTTTTTCGAGACATTCACCTGCATGAGCCAGATCCCGATGGGTTGCTTGGTCACGTAGAAGGAGGGGACGCCGTCGAGCTTACCCACCTGCGCGTAGTCGCTGACCGACACTCCATCCACGAGGCCCGAACGCAGGTTCGACACTACGTTGGAGCCACCACCGAACATCTTGATGTCAATGGCCTTGAGCTGCGGTTCGTGTTGGACGTAGTATCCGGAGAATGCCTTTAAGGACGCTCCTTGCTCCGGGACCACGTTTGTCAGCTTGAACGGACCGGTGCCGATTGGAGGCGCTTTGAGAAATTCGGTGTCCCGCGGGTTGTCGTAGCGCAGTAAATACCAATAATCGAGGATGTCGAGATAGTAGGGTGTTGCGGAGGAAAACTCCATGACGACCGTGGTCGGGTCCGGAGCCCGTACCGCGGTGACCGGTCCGAACGACTCCTTTACCTTCTGCACGCCAATACTGGATTTCAGTGCCGGGTCCGATAGATAGCGGTACATCCGAACAAAGTCGCTCGCCATGACGTTCGCTCCGTCCTGCCACTTCACTCCGGAGCGCAGCTTAAGCGTCACGGTCTTACCGTCTTTGCCCAGCGCCCACGACTTGGCCAGATCGGCGACCGGCTTGCCGTGCTGGTCCAGGTAGACCAAGCGGGAGAAGATCTGATTAGCGAGACTCCGCGCTCCGTAGGCCTGCTCCCAGGGGTTGAGCGTGGTGAAGCTGCCGGACTCTCCGTACCTGAGGGTCGTCGAGCCCGTCGCACCCTTCGCAGCGTCAGTGCCCCCACCACAGGCTCCAGCGACGGCGCCGACGGTAGCCAGGGCACCTGCCGATACAAAGAACTGCCTGCGGCTCAGGTCACTGGCTCGCGCGATCCCGTCCTCGGCCATGGCGGACCTCCCTCAGTAGATCGGCATCCGCAATGCCGAATCCAGAATTTCAGACACGATATCTAGCGCCTGGAGCGGGGTCAACTCCCGTTGGTCTCAGGTGTCGCGGACGCTCGGCTACGAGCTGGTGGTCGGCGAATCCCGCCGGGGTTCGACTACCGGAGCTGCGGCGTGCGCCCGGCGCTGCGGCGATCGTCGACACCCTGTGGCTGGTCGGGGCCGGCGATCAGGGCCGTTGGGTGTCCCACGCCTCCGGGTTGAGCAGTTGGTGCGGCCGCTCACCACGTAGCACCGTCAGCACGATCTCCACCGTCATTGCACCGCTCGCCTTCCACACGCCGTGTGTGCTCGGCCCGCTGTGCGGGGTGAGAACCACGTTCTCGAGCTCGGCCCAGCGCAAGTCCACCATCGGCTCGATGGTCCAGGCGTCGATGCCCGCTCCAGCGATCTGACCCGACCTGACCGCCTCGTAGAGGGCCTCCTCGTCGACCAGGGTGCCGCGCGCTGTGTTGATGAGAAAGGCTGTTGGCTTCATGAGGGCCAACTTGGCGGCGTCGATGATCCGCTCCGTCTCCGGCGTCGACGGCAGGAGCAGCGTCACGAAGTCGCCCTGGCTCAGGACCTCGTCCATCGACGCCAGCTCCACACCGTGCTGCGCCACGAAGGCCATGTCGGGATGGGGCTCGTAGCAGAGGACTCGCATCTCGAAGCCGAAGCCCCGCATCGCGACGCCCCTGCCGATGCGCCCGAGGCCGATGATGCCGAGGGTGGCGTGCCACATGTCGACGCCGCGGTGTACCGCCCACTCTCCCCGCCGCATGGCGCGGTCGTGGCGGGAGATCCCGTGCGCCAGGTCGAGCATCAACCCGATCGTGTGGTCGGCCACGCCCCAGTCGTTGGTGCCGGGAATGTTGGCCACCAGGATGCCGCGCGCGGTGGCCTCCGCGACGTCGACGGCGTCGAAGCCCACCCCATAGCGGAGGATCAGCTTGAGCTCCGGGCAGGCGTCGAACACCTCGACGGTGTAGGTCTCTTGGCCGGCGATGGCCACCGCGCAGCCACCGACGCTGTCGATCACCTCGGCCATCGGTGTCGACCGTCTACCCGATCCGAAGCGCAGGTCGAGGCCGGCGGCACGCAGCAGGACGGGGATGTCGCCCAGTTCTTCCTCAGGCTGGCTGAGGTTGACGGCGACCGTCGTCATGTGATGTCTCCTTGATTGCGCCGCCTGCGTCGCCCGGCCGCTCGACAATCCTTGCACATCTGAACGTCTGACATCTAGTATCTCAGACATCCGATCTCACCCGACTCGAGTAAGGACCATGCGCGGAGCCGTCTCGCAGTCATGGCCATCAGCCGATCTCACCCTAAGCGTCTCCGGCACGTTGCCGCCGCGAGAACGCGGACGCCGACCGGCCGTCACGTGACCGATTCGGAGCTATTGCCGTGCTGACCAGCCGCCTGCTGACATCCATCCACCAAGGCCGTCCGGTAGTCGGCTGCGCCCACATGATCCAGGACGAGGCCGTGACCGAGAGCCTCCGTGACGTCGACGTCGACTTCCTGCTCGTTGACATGCAGCACGTGGCGACGAGCATCGAGACGTTGCAGCTGGCGCTGATCGCGCTCCAGCCGACGGACCTGTCGGTGCTGGTGCGATCGCACTGGAACGATCAGGCGACAATCGGCCAGATCCTCGATGTCGGAGCCGCCGGAGTGATCGTCCCGATGGTGAACACCGACGAGGACGCCCGGCGCGCCGTCGCCGCCGCACGGTATCCACCCGACGGCAGTCGCAGCTGGGGCCCGCGCCGCGTCGCGCGCTTCCACGGGGACGCCGAGGGCTACGCCCGAGACGCCAACGACAACGTTGTGGTCATCACCCAGATAGAAACCCAGGAGGCAATCGAGAACCTCGACGCGATCCTCTCGGTGCCCGGGCTCAGCGGCGTCATGGTGGGCCCGGCGGACCTTGCGATCTCGCTGGGCTACATGCACGACCGTGACAACTCGGTGGTACAGGACGCCATCCAGGCCGTACTCGATCGCTGTCTTGAGGTCGGCGTGCCATTCGGATTCTTCGCGGGCACCGTCGAACGGGCTCTGCACTGGATGGAGCGTGGTGCGCTTATCCTGAACTGCTCGTCCGACGCGTCGTTCGTCTATCAGGGGTTCGCTCAGGTATCGGCGGAGGTCGCCGCCGCCCGCGAGCGCTTCATGCGACCGCGATAAGTCGGCGAATGGCACCCGCGTATGAACCGCCACACGACCGGGCGGCACGTGCGCTCACACGATGTGCTTGAGGATGCCCCGGGCGCGATATCGCCCGTTACCGGGTGGCTCGTTCTGCTCGCCCCGAGCTGGATCTGAAGGAGACAGGATGACCGCCGTCGTCAGCTACAACCCGCGCACAGGCGAGCCGGCGGGCGCGCCCATCCCGGTCACCGAGCCCGACGTCGTCGACGCGGTCGTGCGTTCAGCGACCGGCGCGAATGCGGCGTGGTCCGCCCTGACCGGCGTCGCACGGGCAGCCGTACTCGACGCCGTCGCCGCGGCGCTCGACGCCGATGTCGACGAGCTGATCGCGCTCGCCGACGCCGAAACCGCACTGGGTGAGCTGCGACTGCGCGGCGAGGTCGCCCGCACCACCGGTCAGTTGCGCATGTTCGCCGGCCTGCTACGCGAGGGCAGCTACGTTGAGGCGATCATCACCCCCGCCGACCCCTCGGCCGCGCGACCGGACGTGCGGCGCATGCTGGCGCCGATAGGTCCGGTCGCGGTCTTTTCCGCTAGCAACTTCCCGTTCGCGTTCTCCGTCGCCGGCGGGGACACCGCGTCCGCGCTGGCCGCTGGGTGCCCGGTAATCGTCAAGGCACACGAAGGACACCCACACACCTCGGCTCGCACCTTCGAGATCGTCGCCCGCGCGCTGCGCTCGGCCGGCGCGCCCGACGGTGTCTTCCGCATCGTGTACGGCGTCGAAGCCGGACGCCGGCTCGTGCTGCACCGGGCGGTGCGCGCCGTCGGGTTCACCGGCTCGACGACCGGTGGCCGCGCGCTCTTCGACCTCACATCAAGGCGCCCCGACCCGATCCCGTTCTACGGCGAGCTGGGCAGCGTAAATCACGTCGTCGTGCTGCCCTCCGCCGCCCGGACCCGAGCACAGGCACTCGCGCAGGGCTACGCGGACTCGCTGACCCTTGGCGTGGGCCAATTCTGCACCAACCCCGGGCTGCTGTTCGCGCCAGCCGACGAAATCCTGCTCGGCGCCATCCGCGCAGCGGTCGCGGTCACCACCGGCGGGCCGATGCTCACTCAACGCATGCACGATAGCTATGTTGCTGCCACCGGCGACCCCGACTGGGCGAGCCGAGAACTGCTCGCGCACGGCACCGCAGACGGCCCGTGGGCCGCCGTTCCAGAGGTCCGCACCGCACCAATCGACGAATTCGCCCGCGACACCGAGCAGCTGACCCAAGAACGGTTCGGGCCAGCCGGCCTCGTCGTCACCTACGATCACATCGAGCAGGCGCTGCCCGTCCTGGCCACCCTGCCGGGCAGCCTCACCGCGGCGATCCACGCCACCGACGACGAGCTCGACACCGCCCGCGCCGTCGCCGACACACTGCTCCCATCCGTCGGACGGCTGATCATGAACGGCTGGCCCACCGGGGTCGCCGTGTGTTGGGCGATGCACCACGGCGGACCCTGGCCGGCCACCACGAGCGCGGCCCACACCTCGGTCGGTGCCACTGCGATCCGCCGCTGGCTCGCGCCGACCGCCTACCAGGACTGGCCCGGCGCCCTGCTGCCGCCCGCGCTCCAGGCCGACAATCCGCTCCGCATCGCCCGCATCACCCAGGACTGACGACGAAACGTCGAGTGGGACTGGCCCCGAGTTTTCGACTCGCGGGTTCAGGCGGTCCAGCGGCTTACGGCGCGGGCCGGCGGCACTCTGCGCGCAGCGGCGCGGCCGGCCGCTTCGTGCAGCATTGCGACGGCGTCGTCGATCTGCTCGACGGGCAGGGTGAACGGCAATCGAAGCCAGCGGTCGGCGGTGCCGTGCAGGGCGAAGCGCGGCCCGGGAGTCAGCCGTAGTCCGATGTCGAGCGCGTGCGCGGCGAGACGGGTGGCGCTCGGCTCGGGTAGTTCGACCCACAGCACCATCCCGGCGCGAGGGACCGTGCAGCGCCAGCCGGGCAGCGCACGTGCCAGCGCCTGCACGAGCGCGTCGCGGGAGTGGCGCAGCAGCGCTCGGCGTTCGGGCAGGATCTCCTGCGCGCGGCGCAGCAGCCGGGCCGCCACCAGTTGCTCGAGGACCGGGCTGGCGAGATCCTGGCCGACCCTGGACTGCGCGAGCCGGGCCAGCAGATCCGGCTCCGCGCGTACCCAGCCGATCCGCAGCCCCGCCCAGAACGCCTTGCTCATCGACCCGAGGCCGACCACCCGCGCGTCGAGCGCGCCGAGCGGTGCCGGCGCCGGGCCGTCCAGCACGAGGTCGGCGAACGTCTCGTCGATGACCACCGTGGCGCCGCCGACGGCTCGGAGTATCTCCCGGCGCTGCGCGGTGCTCGCGAGCAGCCCGGTCGGATTCTGCGCGTCCGGGGTGAGGTGGACCAGTCCGGCCGGGGCCGGCGGCGGTTCCCAGCCGTGGGCGCTGACCGGTAGCGCGACCGGGCGCAGCCGGTGCGCCGCGACGGCGTCCAGGACGCCCGGGTACGTCGGCTGCTCGACCAGCACCCGCTGACCCGGGCGGGCGAGGACGCGCAGCGCGAGATCCCAGCCGTGCAGGGCACCGCCGGTCACGAGCACCTGCGTGGCGCGGGTGGGCTGCCCGCGGGCGGTCAGGTGCTCGGCCACCGCCGCGCGTAACTCCGGGACGCCGAGCGGGTGCAGCCCGTGCCCGGCGAGCAGCGGCCGAAGGTCGACCGCGGCATCTCGCACGGCGTCGACGAGCTCCGCCGGTGCCGGCAGTGCCGCGACGGTGAGGTCGAGGACGTCGGCCCGATCGCCGGGTCCGGCGTCGGGTCGCATTGGTACGGCGGCCGGCAGGACCACCCTGCTGCCGGCGCCGCGATCACTGCGCAGGTAGCCCTCACCGCGCAGCACGTCGTACGCCGCGCTCACCGTCGTACGGCTCAGCGACAACGCGGCGGCCAGTTGGCGCTCGGACGGGATCCGGGCGCCGACGGGCAACCGCCCGTCCAGTGCCAGGCCGCGCAGGCCGGCGGCCACCACGGCGTACGCCGGTCCGGCGCCCAACCACGGGTCGAGCAACTCGGCCAGCCTCTCCGGACGCACCGCCATCACCCCCAACTTGGCCCTGTTAAGACAAGGCCAAGCATGCCACGGTGGGCTCGTGTTGCTGCTCGCACCCGTCCCCCGCACCCGCCGCCCGGCCCGGCTCGCCCTGCTGCTCGGCGGTCTGATCCTGTACGGCGTCAGCGACGGCCTGCTCGTGCTCGCCGGGCTCGGGCTCGACCCGTGGGACGTGCTGCACCAGGGTCTGTCGCGGACGGTCGGGCTGCGGGTCGGGACCTGGGCGATCATCGTGGGCGCGCTCGTGCTGCTCGGCTGGCTCCCGCTGCGCCAGCGCCCCGGGCTCGGCACCATCTGCAACGTGGTCATGATCGGCCTGGGCATCAACGCCACGCTCGCGATCGTGCCGGCGCCGCGCGAGCTGGCCGTCCGGGTCGTCGTCCTCGTCGGCGCCGTCGTACTCAACGGCATCGCCACCGGTGCCTACATCGGCGCCGGGCTCGGTCCC
>JBPCOR010000363.1:0-5185 GCA_051000035.1 Mycobacteriales bacterium
GCTGCGCGGAGCAGGGGATCGCGTTCGTGCCCTTCTTCCCGCTGGGAGGTGCCGGCCGGGATGCGACCAGACGGCTCGGTGAGGTGGCGCGGCGGGTCGGCGCCGATGCCCGCCAGGTCGGGCTGGCATGGCTGCTGGCCCGCTCGCCGTCGATGCTGGTAATTCCCGGTACGTCGTCACTCTCGCACCTGCAGAGCAACGTCGACGCCGCGGCGCTGCGGCTCTCCGAAGCCGACGTCGCAACGATTTCCGGCTGAGGTCTCCGGCTGGGGTTTCCGGCTGGGGTTTCCGGCTGGGGCTTCCGACTGAGACGGCTCAGGCCGCCGTACGAGGCATCTCGCCGGTCACCAGGTAGACGATCCGCCGCGCCACCGAGACCGCATGGTCGGCGAACCGTTCGTAGTAGCGGCCGAGCAGGGTGATGTCGATCGCGGACTCCACGCCGTAGGGCCAGTCCTCGAAGAGCAGCACCGAGAACAGCTTCTTGTGCAGCGCGTCCATGACGTCGTCGTCGGTCTCGAGCTCGCTCGCAAGCGCCAGGTCCTTGCCCGCGACCACGTCACCGGTCTTGGCCACGATGCGCTCCGCGACATGACCCATCTCCCGGACCGTGTCCCGCAGCTCCCCCGGCACGGCGGGATTGGGGTAGCGCATCCGCGCCACCTTTGCGATGTGCAGGGCCAGGTCACCCATCCGCTCCAGGTCGGCCACCATGCGCAGGCTGGTGACGATGGTTCGCAGATCGGTCGCGACCGGCTGCTGGCGGGCGAGCAGATCGAAGGACAGCTCCTCGATGTCCTGCGTGGCCACGTCGATGCGCGAGTCGGAGCTGATCACGGCGTCGGCAAGGCCGATGTCGGCCTCGAGCAGTGCCTCCGTCGCCTGCGCCATGGCGGTCGACACCAGGCTGGTCATCTCGATCAGGGTGGATCCGATCCGATCCAGGTCGTCGTGGAACGTGTCGCGCATAACTCTCCCGTCGGTTCGTGCGACGACAATCACCGGGCCAGGCCACCGGTAGGGCGTGGCCTCGTGAACACCGGGCGTCGGTCCGGTGAACTCTGCCAGGCCGGGACTGCCCCGGCCCCGGGGCGAGGTGGGTCAATGCGGGGTTCTGCCTACCATTCTTACGTGAGCGCAGCACTCGGTGTCATTATCGGCCTGGTGGCCGGCATCGTCGTCGGCTTTGCGCTGTGCCGCCGGCTCACCCGCCGGGCCGGCCGGGTCGCGCCGCCCCGGCCGCTTCCCGGCGAGGCACCGCCGGCGCAGGTCGTGCCGGCCGAGGCGCTCCGCCTCATCCTGGACCGGATGACACTCGCGGTGGTGCTGCTCGACGTATCCTCCGACGTCGCGCTCGCGAATCCCGCCGTACGCCGGATGGGCATCGTGCGCGGTGGCCATCTCATCGTCGAGGAGCTGCACCGCTTCGCCCGGGCGGCGCGCGAGACCGGCGAGCCCGCCGAGGTCGCGGTCGACCTGCCCGACTCGCGGCTGGGCCAAGAACCGCTGGCCGTGCACGCATACGTCGTTCCACTGGCCGACTCCGGTTACGTCGCGCTCTTCCTCGACGACGTGACCGAGACCCGGCGGCTGGCCGCCGTGCGGCGCGATTTCGTCGCGAATATCAGTCACGAGCTGAAGACGCCCGTCGGTGCGCTGAGCCTGCTCGGCGAGACCATCGAGGAGGCGGCGGATGACCCGGTGGCGGTCCGCCGGTTCGCCCGGCGGGCTCAGCATGAGGGCGAACGTCTCGGCCGGCTGGTGCAGGAGCTGATCGAGCTCTCCCGGCTGGAGGGGGCCGATCCGTTGCCGTCGGCGGTGAGCGTCGTCGCGGTCGACGACGTGATCGCCGATGCGCTCGACCAGACCCGGCTGGCCGCCGACGCGGCCGGTATCCGGCTGGTACCCGGTGGCGAGTCCGGGCTGTCGGTGCGCGGCGACGCGACCCAGCTCACCACGGCGATCACGAATCTGATCGGGAACGCCGTCGCCTACAGCCCGGCACGCACTCGCGTCGCTGTCGGCACGAAGTCGCGGCAGGTGACCGGCGAGGAGCATCGCGCGCACGTCGGCAGGTATGTCGAGATCTCGGTGGCCGATCAGGGCATCGGCATCGCCGAGCACGACCAGGAGCGGATCTTCGAGCGTTTCTACCGGGTCGATTCGGCCCGGTCCCGCGCTACGGGCGGCACCGGGCTCGGCCTCGCGATCGTCAAGCACATCGCCAGCAATCACGGCGGCACGGTGCAGGTGTGGAGCTCGGAGGGCTCCGGCTCCACGTTCACCCTCCGGCTGCCGGCCGCCCCGTCGCCGGTGCGGCCGGGGCAGCCGGAACGAGCCACGCCGGCGCAGACCGCCCGGTCCGAGCCGTCGCCGGAGGACGCGGCTGCCACCTGGGTCGCCGTTGATGCGAAGGGAGCGACGTGAGTCGGGTACTGCTGGTCGAGGACGAGGAATCGTTTTCCGACGCGCTGTCGTTCATGCTGCGGCGCGAGGGCTTCGAGGTGGACATCGCCACGACCGGCACCGACGGGCTGGCCGAATTCGAACGGCGCGGTGCCGACGTCGTGCTGCTCGACCTGATGCTCCCCGGCCTGTCCGGCACCGAGGTCTGCCGCAGCCTGCGTGCGCGGTCCAGCGTCCCGATCATCATGCTCACCGCGCGCGACAGCGAGATCGACAAGGTCGTCGGGCTGGAGCTCGGCGCAGACGACTACGTAACGAAGCCGTTCTCCTCGCGGGAGCTGGTCGCCCGCATCCGGGCCGTGCTTCGCCGTCACATCGAGCCCGAGGAGCTGCTCCCGTCGGCGATCGAGGCCGGGCCCGTGCGGGTTGACGTGGAGCGGCACGTCGTCACGGTCCGCGGGGCCGAGACCGCTTTGCCGCTGAAGGAATTCGACCTGCTCGAGCTGCTGGTCCGCAACGCCGGGCGCGTCCTCACCCGCGGCCAGCTGATCGACCGGGTCTGGGGCGCCGACTACGTCGGTGACACCAAGACCCTCGACGTCCACGTCAAACGGCTGCGGGCCAAGATCGAGGACGATCCCGCCCAGCCCAAACATCTGGTGACGGTCCGCGGCCTCGGCTACAAGTTCGACGACTGAGGGTCCGATCCAGGACGTCGTCCGGCGGAGGCGCGGGACTGGATCCGTTCATCGAGCTCGTTCGGCGTCGGTGTCCTGGCGAGCCGCGACGGTGGCCGGGTGCGGCGCGATCAGGCCGTGATCGAGGCGTTCGGCGGCGAGGCGCGCCAACTCGGCGTAGGCCTTGGCGCCGATGAGTTCGGTGAGCTCGGGTGCATAGGAGACGACGAGCGGCTCCCGGCCGGTATGGGCCGCCGGGGCCGACGTACACCACCAGTGCAGATCATGGCCGCCCTCCCCCCAGCCGCGGCGGTCGAACTCCGTCAGGGTGCTGACCAGCACCCGGGAGTTGTCCAGCCGGTCCACCCAGTCCTGCTCGCGCCGGATCGGCAGTTGCCAGCACACGTCGGGTTTGGTCTCGAGCGGGTGGCGCCCGGTGCGCAGCGCGAGGGAATGCAGCGCGCAGCCCGCGCCGCCGCGGAAACCCGGCCGGTTCAGGAAGATGCAGGCGCCGTCGACCCGGCGGGTACGACGGCGGTTCGGATCGTCGTCGACCGTGTCGCGCACGTAGATCCCCTTGCGGCGGCCGATCGCGGCGAACTGCCAGGTCGCCGCGTCGAGATCGCGGGCGGCGGCGCGGACCCGTTTCTCATCGGCGGTGTCGGTGAGGAAGGCGCCGTGACTGCAGCACCCGTCGTCGGGCCGGCCGACGATGCCCCGGCAGCCGGACCCGAAGATGCAGGCCCAGGACGAGCACAGCCAGGTCAGGTCGGCACGGATCACGTGCTCGCTTTCGGCCGGGTCGACGAATTCGACCCACTCGCGGGCAAAATCCAGACCCACCTCGCCGCCCATCGGCGTCTTTGACACGCGGCCCACCCTAGGCGGCGGCGGACCCGGCTGGGCGGACCCCCGGCGTGACGCCCCGGCGTGCGGCGGCGGCAGCGGGCATCGGGACGGCGCCGCCTGCGCCATTTGGTGTTTCATCCGGGCGCCGATCGGGCTAGGTTCAGCGGCGGTACGAATCCACCCGACGGCCTTACCTGGCCTGCCCGGACGAAGGAGCGCGCATGACGGTCAGGCGGATGGCTCCCACCACACCGCGGACCCTCGTTGTCGCCGTGGCCGCGTCCCTCGCTCTGGTGGCTGTCTCGGCGCTGGGGGAGGCTGGCCCGGCGGCCGCCGCGGCCCGCCCGGCACCGGCGACGGCGTTCGTTCGGGCCTCGGCGCAGACCGGCGTTCCGGCCCCGCTGCTCGAGGCGGTCTGCTACCTCGAGGGGCGGCTGTCCATGCACGGCGGTCACCCCAGCCTGGACAACGGCTTCGGCTGCATGCACCTGGTCAAGAACGACCGCGCCGACACCCTGGATCAGGCCGCCCGCGACCTGCACGTCGGCGTCGGCGCGCTGAAGACCGACCTCGCCACCAACGTGCGCGGCGCGGCCATGGTGCTGCGCGACGAGGCCCGAGCACTGTCGCCGGCGCACCGCACGCCGACCGGCCTGGCCGGGTGGTACGGCGCGGTCGCGGCCTACAGTCACGCGCCCGTACGCTCCACCGCACTGATGTACGCGGCCGCGGCGTATCGCATCCTGCGGACGGGCTTCACGGCCCGCACCGATGCGGGCGAGTCACTCACCCTGGCACCGCAGGCGGTCCGGCCGGTCACCGCGACCGCCGACAGCCTGCGAAGCGACACCGCCGCACCGCCCGCGGGCTGTCACCTCGACAACAAGGTCGACTATCCCGGGGCCGTCGACTGCATCGTCGCCCCGAAGACCTTCGACTGCAACGTCAGCCCGTATCCCTATCCGGGCTGCACCTACCAGAGCGCCGACCGCCCGCAGGACTTCGACATCGACGCCGTCGTCATCCACGAGACCGAGGAGGGCCCCGCCCAGAATGCGCTGAACACCTTCCAGGACCACAACAGCGGGGTCAGCATCCACTACCTGGTCGGCTCCGACGGCACCGTCTACCAGTTGCTGCACGAGGCGGACATCGCCTACCAGGACGGCAACTTCTCCTCCAACGAGCACACGATCGGCATCGAGCACGCCGGCTACGACGCCACCGGCTGGCAGTGGTTCAACGCGGCCCAG
>JBPCOR010000364.1:0-5262 GCA_051000035.1 Mycobacteriales bacterium
TCGACGACCGCTCACTCGATGACCCCTGGGTGGCCGACGCGGTCACGGTCGTCGCGGCCGAGTTGCACTACGCAGCGCCGTAGCAGCAACCCGCTGATCTGTGCCGGACCCGTGATCGCCGACGAACTTGGTTTAGTCCATGCGGGGTACGCGTAGCATTCGTGGCGCGCCACCCGCGTGGGGGGCCGCATCGTGGTCGATGCACAAGCGGGACACCCATCTGGGGCTAGCGGCGGGAGAAAGTTCGGAGGCGGTTGGCCATGGCGCTCATGGGCGATGCGAGGCAGCCGATGCAGCGGACACCGTGGTGACGCGCAGCTGGCCCCAGCCGGATGCCAGGGCCGACGACGCGACCCCGTCACCCGAATCCCCGGACGATCTACCCGGGGCCATCATGTTCGTGCGTTATGCATTCCCGCCGAATTACCACGGCGCCTGCGGTCCCGACGACGCGCAGAGCCTGTTCGAGTACGGCGCCCACACCGTCGTCGACCGAGGGCTGCGTGACCTGGCTCGCCAGTTCGCTGGTGCCTGGCCATATCTTGAGCTGATCGCGTCGGCCACCGGCGTGCCCGACCCGCTCGATCGGCGCGTGGTCGAGGCCTACTGGGTGGGCAACCGGCTGCTGGACCGGGTCGGCGCGCGTCCGCTCGGCGACTCGATGGATGCACGGTTCCGGCTCCGCGTCGGGGGGCAGTTCGCCGCTCTCGCCGAGTCGGTGCTCGCTGGCGGCATGCCTCACCACAGCTATCACGTGTTCTGCATCTACCCCTGGGTCGGGCTGCTGGGCGACGACCGCCGGCACGAGCAGGCCCTGAGGGTTCTGGACCGCTGCCGGGTGCGCTGGGGGCAGGTGCGCCAGGCGTTGCCCGACCAGCTGATCGTCGAGTCCAGGCCGCTGCTGTTCGAGCACGGCCGACTGTTCCTCGGCCACCCACAGGTCGAGACCGTCGAGCGAACCCTGGGCGGTGTCGGCCTGGTAGCCGACTTCGAGGTCGGCGACTGGGTGTCGATGCACTGGGAATGGGTGTGCGACCGGCTCACCACGCCGCAGCTAACAGCACTGCGCCACTACACCCGCCTACATCTGGACCTCGTCAACGATCACCTCGAACACCCGGGCGCGATTACGGCGCTGGGCTGAGTCCGGTGCCATCGGCGGGCTCGACCGCGGCGTCGGTGTCGAGTAGCCAGGCCCGCGAGAGCCCCCACGCCACGGTGTCTCCCCGTCGGTAGCTCGGCGGACCGGGCAGGGACATCAGCACCGACCCGGCCCGGGTATCCAGTCGGTAGTCGGCGTGGGCGCCGCGAAAGGCGATCGCGGTCACCCGGCCGGTAAACGGGCCACCGACGTGAACCCAATCCGGCCGGACCATGAGTCGGCCCGCTCGCGCAGCGGGCGTCGTGCCGCCGCCGTACGTTGCAGCGCTGCCGCCGCCGATCCGGATGGCACCCGCACCGAAGTCCACCGACAGCTGCCCGCCGGGCAGCACGCCGACCCGGGCGTCGAGTAGCGCGCAGGACCCGGTCAGCACCGCCGCGGCCACGTTGACCGGCTGGCTGTAGACGGCATGGGGCGTCGCGATCTGGATCAGCCGGCCGGAGACCAAGATCGCGACACGATCGGCGAGGGCGAGCGCTTCGGCAGCGTCGTGCGTGGCATACACGACCGCCGCGCCGGTTTCCAGCTGCCGGGCGACCACGGACTCCTGGAAGGCCGTGCGCTGGTGTGCGTCCAGATGCGCGGTCGGCTCGTCCAGCAGGTACAGCCGCGCATTGCGGGCCAACGCCCGGGCGAGACCGACCCGCTGCTGCTCACCGCCGGACAACTCCGCGGGTCGTCGTCTCGCCAGCTCGCCGATACCCAGTCGGAGGAGCAGCTCGTTCGCAGTCGCCTCCGCCGCCCGGGCCGAGCGACCCGCTCGCCGCAACGGGTAGGCGACAGTGTCGAGCACCGACAGGTGCGGCCACAACGCGAAACTCTGGAATACGACGCCGACCTGGCGCCGGTCAGGGGGCGTGCTGTGCCGCCCGGCGGCGACTCGTCGTCCGTCCACCCAGATCTCGCCCTCCGACGGGTCCACCAGGCCGGCGATAGCGCTCAGCAGCGTCGACTTGCCTGAGCCGGATGCACCCAGGAGTGCGACGACCTCGCCGTGCTCGAGATCCAGCGAGACGTCGCTCAGCGCGACGACGTCGCCGTACTCGACACACACCTGACGGCAGCTCATTGCCTCGCGGGGCCGACCGCTCGATGCGGGCTCGCCTGGGCAGTCGTCAGCGCGCACCGACCACCACCAGCAGGCGCTGCGGCGCCATTCGCGCCTCCTGCCGGGGGCCGGTCCGGTGTCTGATCACGAGTCGCAGGAGAAACCAGGCCGGTAGTCCGGCGAGGAGCAGCAGCCCGGTGAGTAGCACCGACAGTGCCGCGGTTGTGCCGACATCACCGAGTTGTTGGCTGTTCAGGACAGCGACGGCAAGGGTTTGGTTGCCGGCCGAGTAGAGCAGGCTCGACATGGTGACCTCGTGCAGGGCGCTCAGAAAGACGAGTACCCATGCGCCGAGCAACGCCGGCGCCAGGGACGGCAGCCAGACCGTACGCACCGCGACGACCGGTGTCGCACCGCTGGCACGGGCGGCCTGCCACTCCGCATGCGGGAGGCGATCGACGGCCCCCGACACCGCCCGGTGTGCGAGCGCCCAGAACTTGGCGAGATACGCCATCAGGATCAGCGCGAGGCTGCCGCCGAACCAGCGGCCGTAGGCAATGAGTAGGCCGACGGCAAGCGCAGAGCCGGGCACCGCAAAGGTCAAGATGGCGATCGTGCCGAGAGCGCGAGCGGAGCGGCGGCGTTCCAGCGCGGCCACGAGCGTGCCTAGCGCGGTCAGCGCGAACGCCGCCCCCGCCGCGAGCTGAATGCTGTTCCAGGTCGCGGCGAGGGTCGGGCTGCTCAGCGCGGCGCGGAAGTTGTCCAGCGTCCAGTTCGACGTCGTCGGCGGCAGGCCGATAGCCCTGGTGACCGCCGCGGATGCCAGCGCGACCGTCGGCAGGCCCACAGCCAGCGTTGAGTAGGCGGCCACGGTCATCGCCAGCAGGCCGCCTCGCCAGCTGCGCCGGGACGGCACGGCACCGCCGGTGGAGTGTCCCGTGCGGGCGGACCGCAGTCTGGGAGTGAGGATCAGGTCAGCCGGCACCAGGACCACGCCGGCCACCACCACCAGACCGATCGCGAGCGTGACCGCGTCCACGAACGAGTCGCGATCGCTGGCAAGGGCGAGGTCGGCGTAGATCCTGGTCGTCAGCGTCGAGAAGCCGGACTGCTGACCCAGCACCTGCGGAACCGCGAAGCTCTCCAGCGTGGCGACAAACGTCAACACCACCTCGGCGGCGAGCACCGGGCGCAGCAGCGGCAGGGTCACCGGGCGCAGCGTCGTCCAGGCTCCGGCGCCCGACACGCGCGCAGCGTGCTCGAGTTGCGGCTGGGCCCGGGTGGCCAATCCGGCGGCCGTCAGCAGGTAACTCAACGGCGCGATGTCCACCACGAGCACGACGATGATCCCGACGGGTCCGGTCAATGTGGTCCACCGCAGTCCGAGCAGGCTGTCGGTGAATCCCGCGCGCCCGTAGGCCTGCGTCCAGCTGTAGCCGAGGACGAACTGCGGGACGATCAGCGGGAGCAGGACCCCCACCCGCAGCGGGCTCCGGAACGGCACGTCGCCGCGGCGCAGCAGCAGCGCCATCGCCGAGCCGAGCGGCACGGCGAGACCCGGAACTATGCACGCCAGCACGACCGTGTGCATCACCGCCGCGCGCAGCCCCGGGGCCGCCAGTATCCGCTGCACCGAGGCCCCGCCGTGCTCGAGCATCACCCGCGTGAGCCTGATCAACGGGACCACGATCAGAGCGAGCACCGACAGCGTCGCCAGGATGAGGAGCAGCCGGTCCCCGGTTCGAAACGAGCCACGCACCGCCGGTGCTCAGCTTCCGAATATCGCGACGTACCGGGCCAGCGTTGACCGGTAGTTGCCGAACAGGCTTGGCCAGTCGGGCGAGACGATCGGGCTACCGACCGGAATCGGCGGTCCGCCGAGCCCTGCGATCGTCACATAGGTGTCCTGCTCGGCCATCAGCCTCTGCCCGGCCCGGCTGGCGGCGTACGCCGCGAACTGCTCACCGAGGGGCGAGGGATGTTTCTTCGTCGTTACGCCGATCGGCGCGTAGATCGCGATCGCGCCGGGCCGGGGCCAGATCACCTCGATCGGTGAGCCCTTCCTCTGGTCCAGGTAGGCGGCGTTGGCGAGGGTAAAGCCCGCCTTGTAGGTGCCACGGTCGACACCGGTCAGCGTGTCGGCGGGGGCATTGACCTGTACCGCCCCGTTGCTCTTCAGGTGCCGGTAGTAGCCGATGCCGTAGCCCGGGGCGGCGGCGAAGTAACCGAGCATGCCGAGAGCGGACGCGGCGAAGCTGGGGCTCGGAAGTGCGACCTCCCCCCGGTATTCGGGTTTCGTGAGGTCGGCCCAGCTGGTGGGGGCCGGCACGCCCTTGTGCACCACCAGGGCCATGTAGAGCATGTCGATGCCGGCGAAATGTGTCGTGCGGTAGGCGGTCGGGATGTCGGATGCGTTGGGTGGACTCCACCTCCGCAGTAGTCCCTGACTGTCATAGCCGTGCATTGTCAGGGGGTCACAGGCCCAGATCACGTCGGCCCTGATGCCGCCGGAGCGAGTATCGGCGGCGACTCGGGCGTTCAGCTGTCCGGTCGGCGCCCGGAACACGTTCAGCTTCGCTCCGGCGTGCGCCTTCTCGAACGCGGCCACGACGGTCTGCACCACGTTCGAGCTCGCGCAGGTGTAAAGCGTCATCGCCGATCTGCCAGACCGCGACCCACTTCCGCAGCCCGCGGCGGCAATCGCAACGGAAATGAGCAGTGCTGCCGATCGTCGAACGGGCATCGCGCCTCTCCGGCCGCCGAGCCTCCGGGTACCTCATCGTGGCCCGAGGCACAGTCTCCGTCAATCCCGGAATCCGGGATTGACGGACAGCGGGGCTGCGGGCACAGTGGCCGTCCCCTCCAAAGCGCTGGCCGGGATTTCGCACTTTCGTCCCGCACGTCCCTACCCCGTCCGCTCTCACCGGTGGCAGTGAAATCGACCGGGACGGCAAGCCAGCATCACGCCGCACCGCGCCCGCCGCGTCATCGCGCCGCGGTCAGCTGCAGCGACCCCCGCAGCTCGCCTGTTCATAGCCGGGCAGAGCCCGGG
>JBPCOR010000375.1:0-3792 GCA_051000035.1 Mycobacteriales bacterium
CGGCAACGCCGCCCCGCCGGCGCCAGGCGCCGACAGCGACACCGTCCCGCTCAGGGGCGCTGCGGCCCGCGTCGCCGCCAACATGGACGCCTCGCTCACCGTGCCCACGGCGACGAGCGTGCGGGCCGTGCCAGCCAAACTCATGGCCGACAACCGGATAGTCGTCAATAACCATCTGCGCCGCAGCCGCGGCGGCAAGGTGTCGTTCACCCACCTCATCGGCTACGCGATGGTCAGGGCGCTCGCCGAGCATCCGGAGATGAACAACGCATTCGCCACCGAGGACGGCAAGCCGACCCTGATCCGCCCGGCCCACGTCAATCTGGGCCTGGCGATCGACCTGGTCAATTCCAAGAGCGGCGCACGATCACTCGTCGTCGCCGCCATCCGCGGCTGCGAGTCAATGGAATTCGCACGGTTCTGGTCGGCGTATGAGGACGTGATCCGGCGGGCCCGCGCCGGCAAGCTCACGGCGGACGATTTCACCGGCGTGACGATCTCGCTGACAAATCCCGGCGGCATCGGCACCGTGCACTCGATGCCGCGGCTGATGCCCGGGATGGGCACGATCGTCGGCGTAGGTGCAATGGAGTATCCCGCAGAATTCCAGGGTATGAGCGGGGAAATGCTTGCTCAGCAGGCGATCAGCAAGATCATCACGCTGACCTCGACGTACGATCACCGGGTCATCCAGGGGGCGCAGTCCGGGGAATTCCTGCGCCGGATGCACCAGCTGCTGCTGGGCGAGGACGGTTTCTACGACGAGGTCTTCAACTCGCTACGGATCCCCTACGAGCCGGTCCGGTGGGTAGCGGACATCACGACGACCCACGAAGGCCAGATCGACAAGGCGGCGCGGGTCATCGAGCTGATTCAGGCCTACCGCACCAGCGGGCACCTGATCGCCGACACCAACCCGCTGGAATTCATCGTCCGCACCCACCCGGACCTGGACATCCTCAAGCACGGGCTCACGCTGTGGGACCTCGACCGGGAGTTCCCGGTCGGCGGGTTCGCCGGCGCCCGGGTGATGAAGTTGCGCGACGTGCTCGGCGTCCTGCGCGACTCCTACTGCCGCCGCGTCGGCATCGAATACATGCATATGACGGATCCGGAGGAGCGCGCCTGGCTGCAGACCCGGATCGAGCGGAAGGCCGCGCCCGTCGACCGCGAGGAGCAGAAGCACATCCTCGGCCGGCTCAACGTCGCCGAGGCGTTCGAAACCTTCTTGCAGACGAAATACGTCGGACAGAAACGGTTCTCCCTCGAGGGTGCCGAGACCTCGATCGCGCTGCTCGACGCCGTGCTGTCCAAGGCGGCCGACGACGGGCTGGACGAGGTCGTGCTCGGCATGGCCCACCGCGGCCGGCTGAACGTGCTCGCGAACATCGTCGGCAAGAGCTACGGGCAGATCTTCCGGGAGTTCGAAGGCAATATCGATCCGCGCAGCACCCAGGGCTCCGGCGACGTGAAATATCACCTCGGTGCTCGCGGCGAATTCACCGCCCGCGACGGGCGCCAGATCGGTGTCTCGCTGACGTCCAACCCGAGTCATCTGGAGGCCGTCGACCCCGTGCTCGAGGGCATCGTGCGGGCCAAGCAGGACCTGCTGGACAAGGGTGAGGGTGGATTCACCGTGCTGCCCGTGCTTGTGCACGGAGATGCGGCCTTCGCCGGGCAGGGTGTGGTCGCCGAGACGCTCAATCTCTCCCAGCTGCGCGGATACCGCACCGGCGGCACTGTGCACCTGGTCATCAACAACCAGGTCGGTTTCACCACCAGCCCCACCGCGGCCCGCTCCAGCCTGTACTGCACCGACGTCGCCCGGATGATCCAGGCGCCTATTTTCCACGTCAACGGCGACGACCCGGAGGCCTGCGTCGCGGTGGCAAAGCTCGCCATGGAGTTTCGCCAGCAATTCACCAAGGACGTCGTCATCGACATGGTCTGCTACCGCCGGCGCGGGCACAACGAGGGCGACGATCCATCGATGACACAGCCGATGATGTACGACGTCATCGACGCCAAGCGGTCGGTCCGCAAGCTCTACACCGAAGCCCTGGTCGGCCGTGGCGACATCACCGTCGCCGAAGCCGAAGAGGCGCTGCGCGACTACCGGGGCCAGCTGGAGAAGGTTTTCGTCGAAACCCGCGGTGCATCCGGGAGCTCCAAGCCGAAACCGGTGATGCAGGAAACAACCGACGACAGCCTGGAGACGGCGATCACGCCGGAGACGATGAAACGGATCGGCGACGCGCATGTCGGCCTGCCGCCGGACTTCACGGTGCACCGCCGGCTGCAGCGCATTCTGCAACGCCGGGCGGCGATGGCCACCGAGGGGAACATCGACTGGGCGTTCGGCGAGTTGCTTGCTATCGGCTCCCTGTTGCTCGACGGTGTGCCGGTGCGCCTGACCGGGCAGGACACCCGGCGGGGGACGTTCGTGCAGCGACATTCGGTCCTCGTCGACCGGGAAACGGGCGAGGAGTACACCCCCCTTAAGAACCTCGACGCGGAGCAGGCGCGATTCTGGATCTATGACTCGTTGCTCTCGGAATTCGCCGCGATGGGCTTCGAGTACGGCTACTCCGTCGCGAACGCCGACGCGCTGGTCTGCTGGGAGGCCCAGTTCGGCGACTTCAGCGACGGTGCCCAGCTGATAGTCGACGAGTTCATCTCCTCGGGGGAGGCCAAGTGGGGGCAGCGCTCCGGCGTCACCCTGCTGCTCCCGCACGGCTACGAGGGCCAGGGCCCGGACCACTCCAGCGCCCGCATCGAGCGCTACCTCGCGATGTGCGCCGAGACCAACATGACGGTCGCGAACTGCAGCACGCCCGCCAACTACTTCCACCTGCTTCGCCGGCAGGCGCTGCGGCGGCCCCGTCGGCCACTCGTGGCCTTCACCCCGAAGTCCCTGCTGCGGCTGAAGGCCGCAACGTCGGGTGTCGAGGATTTCACCACCGGCGGATTCTCACCCGTCCTGCCCGACCCCGATATCGCCGGGCGTCCCAGCGATCCGGCGGCGGTCGACCGGGTGCTCCTGTGTGCCGGACGGGTGTTCTACGACCTCGCCGCGCGGCGCGGCGCCGAGCCAGACGACCGAACGGCGATCCTGCGGCTGGAGCAGCTCTACCCGCTGTCGGAAAAGGCAATCAAGGAAGCGGCCGGCGCCTATCCGAGCACAACATCATTCCGGTGGGTCCAGGAGGAGCCGGCCAACCAGGGTGCGTGGCCGTTCATAGCCCTGAACCTGCCGGCCATCCTGCCGGGCAATCACCCGCTGCGCCTGGCGTCGCGCCGGGCATCGGCCAGCCCGGCGACCGGCTCGGGCAAGGTGCACGAGCAGGAGCAGCAGGCGCTGCTGGACCAGGCCTTCGCCCGTTAGAGCTGACCCTGGAGGCCACCGGTGTACTTCACCGACCGCGGTATCGAGGAACTGGCCGCGCGCCGCGGCGAGGACACGGTCACGCTCGGATGGCTGGCCGAGGAATTGCGCGCATTCGTCGATCACCAGCCCGATTTCGATACGGCGATCGACCGGCTTGCCACCTGGCTCGCCCGCAAGGATGACGACGAGGAGTAGCACCGGCGGCCTCTTCGGGCGGCACTGTGGCGGACGGAATCGGGCGTCCGAGGCGGCGATCGAATCCTGGACACGCGACGGCGACGGGCTCATACTCCCCGCAAGGCTTCCTGTGGTCCTGCCGAAACGGCGGAGGCGGACGACGATGTCCTACCTGGAGTTGCCCTCACAACGTGCGATCGGCGTGCCCCTCACGGTCGGCTCGGTGG
>JBPCOR010000365.1:0-4967 GCA_051000035.1 Mycobacteriales bacterium
CCCTGTCCTCGTCCACCAGGCTCCCTCGTGACATTGCTCCCTTGTGACATTCTCGGCTGGGGAAAGTCTGGTCTGTCACGAGCCAGCCGTCGAGTCGCCGCGGGACCGCCGCAGCCCTTGTGACCGCACGCTTGATGGGCCCGCGCGCGGCGGCCCCGGTGTCGACGCAGCCGCTCAGGGGGCGATAAAGCCGGCGTTCGTCGGCGTAAACCCGCAAACGGCCAAAGTAGAACGCCCGCAGGTCGTCGTCGAGGCCGACGTGCAACCACGCGCACCCCGCGGCCCGCGCCTCGCGCGTTGCCGCCGCGATCTGGTTGTGATGGAGCGGGCGACGGGGATCGAACCCGCATAGCCAGCTTGGAAGGCTGGGGCTCTGCCATTGAGCTACGCCCGCGTGTGCGGGCACGGTGCCGGCCCGGCGCACGGTGAGCGTACCGGCCGCGGGCACAATAGACTGCGAGCCACTGGCCGGGGTGTAGCGCAGCTTGGTAGCGCACTCGCTTTGGGAGCGAGGGGCCGTGGGTTCGAATCCCGCCACCCCGACGTATGAGCCGACCGACCCGCACACCAGATGCGGCCACCCGCCCGCGAGGAGAGAGCCTGTGAAGAGCACCTTCGAGACCCTGAGCCCGACCCGGGCGCGGATCGCAATCGAGGTGCCCTTCGACGACCTCGCCGCGAGCATCGCCCGGGCCTATAAGAAGGTCTCGGGTCAGGTTCGGGTGCCTGGCTTCCGGCCCGGCAAGGTGCCCCCGCGCATCATCGACCAGCGCTTCGGTCGCGGCGCCGTCCTGGACGAGGTCGTGCAGGACGCCGTCCCGCACTTCTATACCGAGGCGGTGCGCGACCTCGGCACCGACGTGATGGGCCAGCCGGAGTTCGAGGTCACCAAGATCGAGGACAACGACGTCCTGGAGTTCACCGCGGAGGTCGACGTCCGCCCGGCGCTGACCCTGAAGAGTGCCAGCGAGCTCTCGGTCACGGTGGACGATGCCGAGGTCACCGACACCGACGTCGATGAGCAGCTGAGCGCCCTGCGAGACCGCTTCGCCGTTCTGAAGACCGCCGAACGGCCGGCGCAGGAGAGCGACTTCGTTTCCATCGACGTGCGGGCGAGCGTCGAGGGCGAAGAGCTTCCCGACGCCACGGCGACGGGCATGTCCTACGAGGTCGGCAGCGGCGGGCTGCTTCCGGGCATGGATGAGGCGCTGCCGGGCATGAGTGTGGGTGAGGAGAAGACCTTCGCCACCGAGCTCGGCGGCGAGCGGTCCGGGCACAGCGCCGACGTGCGGGTGACGCTCCGCTCGGTGAAGGATAAGGAGCTGCCCGAGTTCGACGACGACTTCGCCCAGACGGCGAGTGAATTCGAGACCATCGAGGAGCTACGGGCCGATGTCCACTCCAGGCTCGGCCAGATGAAGGTTGCCCAGCAAGGTGCACAGGCCCGGGACCGGGCGCTGGAAGGGCTGGCCGAGGGCATCGACGTGCCGCTGCCTGAGTCCGTGGTCGCCGCCGAGGTCGAGTGGCGACGCAGCCGGGTCGACAAGCAGCTCGAGCAGGCCAGCTCCACCCTGGCGGACTACCTCGCCGCCCAGGGCCAGAGCGAGGAGGAATTCAGCACCGAGCTGCGCAGCACCGCCGAGCAGGCCGTCCGCGAGCAGCTGCTTCTCGACGCCGTCGCCGACGCCGAACAGGTGGCCGTCACCGAGGCCGATCTGACCGCCCACATCGTCGCCGAGGCGCAGCAGTACGGCGTCGCACCGCAGCGGCTCGCCGAGCAGCTGCAGCGCACCGGCAACATCGCCGCCCTCGTCGGGGAGGTACGCCGCGCCAAGGCGGTGCGGGCCATGCTCGGCGCCGCGAGCATCACCGACGCGGCCGGCAACGCCGTCGACCTGTCTGCCGTACTCGGGGAGCCGGACCTCGAAGAGGACGCCGATGAGACCGACGAGCTCGACACCTACGGCGTCGACGAGGCCGAGCTCGATGACGATGACGATGACGACGATGACGGCGAGGACGACGACGCCGCCGAGCCGGTCAGCGACGGGGCCGACACCCAGCGCACCCCGGCACAGGCGTGAGCTGGGCCGCCCGCGAGCCGAAGCATCCACCGCTAGGCCCGACCGCACGATCCGCGTCCGTACCACGCCCACAGCGAACACCGCCGTACGCCGGGACGTAGCAAGCGGCAGCGCGCGTTAGGGTCCGGTGTAAGCGAGGAAAGGCGGCGGCTCGGCCGCCGGCCGCGGCACCGCACGTCAGCACGAGCGGCACCTCACCCAGACGTTAGGAGCACCGTGACAGACGGTCCACGCACGACGCTCGCCCCGCATGCCCGGGGCGCCGGCGGCGGGATGAGCCTCAATGACTCGGTCTATGACCGGCTGCTGCGCGAGCGGATCGTCTTCCTCGGCTCGCAGGTCGACGACGACATCGCCAACCGCATCTCGGCGCAGCTGCTGTTGCTCGCCGCCGAGGACGAGAACCGCGACATCAACCTCTACATCAACTCACCCGGGGGCTCGGTCACCGCGGGCATGGCGATCTTCGACACGATGGAGCTCATCGAGTGCGACGTCGCCACCTGGGCACTGGGGCTGGCCGCGTCGATGGGTCAGTTCCTGCTCACCGCCGGCGCCAAGGGCAAGCGCTACACGCTCCCGCACGCCCGGATCCTCATGCACCAGGGCTCGGCGGGGCTCTTCGGTACCGCGTCGGACATTCAGATCCAGGCCGACCAGTGGAACCTGTCCAAGGCGGAGCTCAACCAGATCACCGCCGACCGGACCGGCAAGCCGGTCGAGCAGATCGCTCGCGACGGCGACCGCGATCGGTGGTTCACCGCGCAGGAGGCGCTGGACTACGGCTTCGTCGACCACATGGTCAGCCGGGCGAGCCAGGTGCCCGGCGGCGTGGCACCGGCGGAGTGAGCATCCCGATGACTCCCGACCCGAGCCGACCCGAAGAGGACCTGACAATGAGTCACCCGATCGGCCCGACCAGCCGTTACACCCTGCCGTCGTTCGTCGAGCGCACCAGCTACGGCATGAAGGAATCCAACCCGTACAACAAACTCTTCGAGGAACGCATCATCTTCCTCGGCGTGCAGATCGACGACGTGTCGGCCAACGACGTCATGGCGCAGCTGATCACCCTCGAGGGCATCGATCCCGACCGCGACATCATCATGTACATCAACTCACCCGGTGGCTCGTTCACCGCGCTGACGGCCATCTACGACACGATGATGTATGTCCGGCCCGACATCCAGACGTTCTGCCTGGGCCAGGCGGCCTCCGCCGCCGCGGTGCTGCTCGCCGCCGGCTCACCGAGCAAGCGGTCGGCGACGCCGAGCTCGCGGGTGCTCATTCACCAGCCCTCGGGCGGCACCGAGGGCCCGATGCAGATCTCCGACCTGGACATCCAGGCGAAGGAGATCCAGCGGATGCGGGAGCTGATGGAACGGATCATCGCCCGCCACTCCGGCCAGTCGATCGAGCGGGTGCACGAGGACGTCGAGCGGGACAAGATCTTCACCGCCGAGGAGGCCAAGGACTACGGCCTGATCGACAACGTGATCCTGCCCCGCAAGCTCTCCGAGGTGCCCGGCATCCCGGGCGAGTGACCCCGGCCGGACCGGTGCCCCGGCACTGCCGGGGTCGGCGCGCCGCCTGAGACAAACCGGGTGCGCGATCCTGGGTTCGGGGTACGGTCAGATGCGCGGTTCGCCGGGCCGACCGGTGTGCTCGGTAGCAACATGCTCGGTAGGCGATGTGGTCCACCGGACCCGGACAGAGGGAGTGGGTGTCGTTGGCTCGCATCGGTGACGGCGGCGACCTGCTGAAGTGCTCCTTCTGCGGGAAGTCGCAGAAGCAGGTCAAGAAGCTGATCGCCGGGCCCGGCGTCTCCATCTGCGACGAGTGCATCGACCTGTGCAACGAGATCATCGAGGAGGAGCTGTCCGAAACCTCCGATCTGAAGTTCGACGAGCTGCCCCGCCCCGCCGAGATCTATGACTTCCTCGGCGACTACATCGTCGGGCAGGACATCGCGAAGAAGACACTGGCCGTTGCCGTCTACAACCATTACAAGCGGGTGCGCGCCGGCGGTGATGGCGGTGGCCGCGACGAGGTCGGGGTGGAGCTGGCCAAATCCAACATCCTGCTGCTCGGCCCGACCGGCTGCGGCAAGACCCTGCTCGCGCAGACGCTCGCGAAGATGCTCAACGTCCCGTTCGCCATCGCCGACGCCACGGCCCTCACCGAGGCCGGTTACGTCGGCGAGGACGTCGAGAACATCCTGCTCAAGCTGATCCAGGCCGCCGACTACGACGTCAAACGGGCCGAGACCGGCATCATCTATATCGACGAGGTCGACAAGATCGCCCGCAAGAGTGAGAACCCGTCGATCACCCGCGACGTGTCCGGCGAGGGCGTCCAGCAGGCCCTGCTGAAGATCCTGGAGGGCACCACGGCGTCCGTGCCGCCGCAGGGCGGCCGCAAGCACCCGCACCAGGAATTCATCCAGATCGACACCACGAACGTGCTGTTCATCGTCGGGGGCGCCTTCTCCGGGCTCGAGCAGATCATCGCCTCGCGGATCGGCAGCGGCGGCATCGGTTTCGGCGCGACGCTGAAGAGCAAGCGCGAGGCCAACGCCGATGTCTTCTCCGACGTGATGCCCGAGGATCTGCTGAAATTCGGTCTCATCCCCGAATTCGTCGGCCGGATCCCGGTCATCACCACCGTCGGCAACCTCGACCGCGACGCGCTGATCCAGATCCTCACCGAGCCGCGCAACGCTCTCACCAAGCAGTACGCCAAGCTCTTCGAGCTCGACGGCGTGGAGCTGGAGTTCAGCGAGGACGCGCGGGTCGCGATCGCCGACCAGGCGTTGCTGCGCGGCACCGGCGCCCGTGGGCTGCGCGCCATCATGGAAGAGGTCCTGATGTCGGTGATGGATGA
>JBPCOR010000012.1:0-7364 GCA_051000035.1 Mycobacteriales bacterium
TGGACTTCTGCCGCGCGGTGCTCGGCGCCCCGGCGGCCGTGCCGGTCCGGCCGGGTGAACGGCACTGGCAGATCTTCGAACGGCTGGTCCGCGACACCGGGGCTCGCGGCAACGACGTCCCGGACTGCTATTTCGCGGCGCTGGCCCTGGAGAACGGCGCCGGCTGGGTCACCGCCGACCGGGGATTCGCGCGATTCGACAAGCTGCGGCTGGTCAATCCGCTGGCGGCGCCCTGAGGGTCGACGGTCCCGAGCGGGTTGGGTGAGCCCTGGTAGGAAGGTGGCATGACAATCCGCGCCGAGGACGAGGTCGTCGAGCTGTGCAGCGACCTGATCCGCATCGACACCACCAACACCGGTGACCCCGACACCCTCACGGGCGAGCGGGTGGCGGCGGAGTACGTCGCCGGCAAGCTCGACGAGGTCGGGGTCGAGTCGCAGATCTTCGAATCTGAGCCGACCCGCGCCAGCGTCGTCGCCCGCATCGAGGGCAGCGACCCCAGCCGCCCGGCGCTGCTGATCCACGGCCACCTCGACGTCGTACCGGCCGACAGGTCGGAATGGAGCGTCGATCCGTTCGCCGGGGAGATCCGCGACGACTACGTCTGGGGCCGCGGCGTCGTCGACATTAAGGACACGGACGCCATGACGCTGGCGCTGGTGCGTCAATGGATGCGCGAGGGCATCAGGCCGCCGCGGGACGTCGTGCTCGCGTTCGTCGCCGACGAGGAGCACGGCGGCCGCAAGGGCGCGCACTACCTGGTGGACCATCACGCCGATCTCTTCGAGGGCTGCAACGAGGCGATCGGCGAGGTCGGCGGATTCAGCCTCACCGTCGGCGACGACCGGCGGCTATACCTGATCCAGACCGCCGAGAAGGGCCTGGCCTGGATGCGCCTGCTGGCAAATGGAAAGCCCGGGCACGGGTCCTTCGTCCACGACGACAACGCCGTCACGGCGCTGTGCCAGGCGGTCGCCCGGGTCGGGCGGCACGAATTCCCGCTCGTGATGACAAAGACGGCGCGGGCGTTCCTCGACGCACTGTCCGAGGCGCTCGGGGTGGAATTCGACGACGACGACATCGAGGGCACCATCGCCAAACTCGGCAGCCTTGCCCGCATCGTCGGCGCCACCCTGCGCAACACCGCCAACCCGACGATGGTGCAGGCCGGCTACAAGTCCAACGTCATCCCGAGCACCGCGGCCGCCACCGTCGACGGCCGATTCCTGCCCGGCCAGGAGGAGGAGTTCGAGCGCCAACTCGACGAGCTGCTCGGCCCCGACATCACCCGGGAGTGGCTGGTGCACGACCAGGCGGTCGAGACCGGATTCGACGGGCCGCTGGTCGACGCGATGTCCGCGGCCCTGCGGGCTGAGGACCCCGGCGCGACGCCCGTTCCGTACATGATGTCCGGCGGCACCGATGCCAAGTCCTTCGAGACACTCGGCATGCGCTGCTTCGGCTTCTCCCCGCTGAAACTGCCGCCCGACCTGGACTTCGCCGCGCTCTTCCACGGCATCGACGAGCGGGTGCCGGTCGACGCGCTCCGCTTCGGCGTACGAGTGCTGGACCGGTTCCTGCGCGGCTGCTGAGGATCGGCCCGGCTCCCGGAACCCGACCTCGACGAGGAGACTTCATGACAACGGTGCCGTACGGCGCCTGGCCCTCACCCATCAGCGCACAGGACGTCGCCCGGGGCGGCCGGACCCTCGGCGGCGGGGTCTTCGTCGGCGCGGACCCCGACCCCGAGGTGTGGTGGAGCGAGGGACGCGCCGCCGAGGCCGGCCGGTACGTCGTCGTCCGCCGCGCAACCGACGGCACGCTCACCGACCTGGTGCCGGCCGGGTTCAACGCCCGCACCCGGGTGCACGAGTACGGCGGCGTGTGCTGGCTGCCGGTGCCCGACCGCGACGGCTCGGGGGCGAGCGCGCTGATCTTCAGCAACTACGCCGACCAGCGCATATACCGCGTCAGCCCCAACGGGCGGGACCCCGGTCCGATCACGCCGGCGCCGCCGACGACAGCGGCGCTGCGCTACGCCGACCCGGTGCTGTCGCCGGATCGCACCGAAGTGTGGTGCGTGCGCGAGTCGCACTCCGGCGGCGCCGTGCGGCGGCACCTGGTCGCCGTGCCGTTGGACGGTTCCGCGGCCGACCGGCCCGGCGCGGTGCGTGAGCTCGCCGGCGGCAGCGACTTCCTGGCCGCTCCGGCACCGTCGCCCGACGGCGCCCGGCTGGCCTGGATCGCCTGGGACCACCCGCGGATGCCATGGGACGGCACCGAACTGCGCATCGCCGACATCGGCCGCGACGGCACCCTCGGCGCACCTCACACGCTGCTGGGCGGCCCGGCCGAGTCGATCCTGCAACCGACCTGGCACGGCGCCGATGAGCTGTACGCGGTGAGCGACCGCTCGGGCTGGTGGAACCTCTACCGCATCGACGCCGGCGGCGGGCGGGAGCCAACGGCGCTGCACCCGGCCGACGAGGAGTTCGGCGGTCCACTGTGGACACTCGGTCAGACGTCCTACGCCGTCACGGATGACGGCGCCATCGCGTGCCTGCACGGCACCGCCGAGGAGCGGCTCGGCCGGCTCGACCCGGCGAGCGGTGCCCTCGCCGACCTGCCACTGCCGTTTGCGGCGTTCGGCGCAGACCTGCACGTCCGCGGCCGGCGGGCCCTCCTCGTCGCCGGGTCGCCGACCGCGCCGAACCAACTGGTTGCCGTCGACCTGGACACCGCGGCGGTGCAGTCGGTCCGGTCGGCGAGTGACCAGGCGCCGGACGAGCGGTACCTGCCGGTACCGCGGCCGATCACCGTGACCGGCCCGGCCGGGCGGGACGTGCATGCGCTGGTCTTCGCGCCGACCAACCCCGACGCGGAGGGTCCACCGGACGAGCGGCCGCCTTATGTCGCCTTCGTCCACGGCGGCCCGACCGGGCACTCCGGGCCCGCGCTGGCGGTGACGCGCGCCTACTTCACCAGCCGCGGCGTCGGCGTGGTCGAGGTCAACTACGGCGGCTCGTCCGGTTACGGGCGCGCCTACCGGGACCGGCTGCGTGGGCAATGGGGCATCGTCGACGTCGAGGACACCGTCGCGGTGATGACATCGCTGGTCGAGTCCGGCGAGGCCGACGGCGCCAGGCTGGCGATCCGTGGCGCTTCCGCCGGCGGTTGGACCACCCTGGCCGCGCTGACCACCACCGACGTCTTCGCTGCCGGCACGTCGATCTGCGGCGTCTCCGAGCTGCTGCACTTCGTCGCCGACACCCACGACTTCGAGTCCCGCTACATCGACGGCCTGGTCGGCAGGCTGCCCCAGGCACGGGAGCTCTACGTCGATCGCGCGCCGCTCGCACATGTCGACGAGCTGTCCTGCCCGGTCCTGCTGCTGCAGGGTGCAGAGGATCCGATCGTGCCGCCGTCGCAGGCTGAACTCTTCCGCGATGCGCTGGCACGCAAGGGAATCCGGCATGCCTACCTCGTCTTCGAGGGGGAGCAGCACGGCTTCAGGCAGGCGGCGAACATGATCACCGCGCTGGAGGCCGAACTGTCGTTCTACGGCCAGGTCCTCGGCCTCACCCCTCCCGGCGTACCGCCCCTGGCCCTCGCCGCCCGCTGACCCTACCCAGGCCGCCGAGAGAGCGGGTAACGCACACTTCGGCGCGGAATGTGTGCCGCATCTGCACTCTCGGCGGATCCGGTGGGGACCAGCGGTCTGGACTCAGACGGCGAGGCCGGGAAGCCGCGTCTTGGTCCGTCGTCGGCGCAGCCACACCTGCCGGGACCCGTCCGTGCGCAGCCGCAGCCGGGCCAGCTCCCAGCCCGAATACTCCGCGTGCAAAGTCAGCTGGACGGCCGTGCTCTGCCTGTTCGTGCCCGCCGGGATCCGCAGCGGGACGTACTCGTAATCCCCTTCGACCACGTCCGCACTGTCCGGTGAGGTCGATTTCATGTCATGCATTGTGCACCGGGCGGCGGGTGAACACACACCCGGCGGACACCTGCCGACCAAGACCGGCCGACGCCGGGCCGCGAGACAGGCAGTTCGGCCCGATACAGTGACCGAACGACATGGCTCGGGTGCTGTCGGTTCCGACCCCGATTCGACGGAGAGCGCATGCGGCTCGGACTGAACCTCGGTTTCTACAGCGGTCGGGATGCGGCCGAGCGCGCGCGGACCGACCTGGAGCTGGTGCGGGCGGCCGAGCGGCTCGGCTTCGACGTCGTCTGGGTTGCCGAGGCGTACGGCTCGGACGCGCCGAGCGTGCTGGGCTGGCTCGCCGGGCAGACCAGCAGGATCGGGCTGGGCAGCGCGGTCATGCAGATCCCGGCCCGCACGCCGGCGTCCACCGCGATGACCGCGGCCACCCTGGACCTGCTCTCCGGCGGGCGGTTCCGGCTCGGGCTCGGCGTATCGGGCCCGCAGGTCTCGGAGGGCTGGTACGGCGTCGGATTCGCCGACCCGATCACCCGCACCCGCGAGTACGCCGAGATCGTCCGCCGCGTGCTCGACCGTCAGCCGCTGGAGTACGACGGCAAGCACCACCGGCTGCCGCTCCCCGGCGGGGCGGGCAAGGCGCTGGGGCTCGCCCTGCACCCGGTCCGCGAGCACCTGCCCATCTATCTCGCCGCGCTCGGGCCGCGCAACCTGCGGCTCGCCGGCGAGATCGCCGACGGGTGGCTCGCGCTGTTCTTCGCGCCCGAGCACGCGGCGACGCCGCTGTCGGCCATCGCGGAGGGGCGCCGCTGGGCCGGACACACCACCGACGGCTTCGACGTCGTCGCGACCGTCCCACTCGCGGTCGCCGATGATCCGGCCGACGCGGTCGACCGGATCCGGCCCTATGCCGCGCTCTATCTGGGCGGAATGGGCAGCCGGGACCGCAATTTCTACCGGGATCAGGCTGCCCGGTCCGGCTTCGCCGAGCGGGCAGACGCCGTGCGGGACGCGTTCCTGGCAGGTGACCGGCGCGCCGCGGCGGCCGCCGTACCAGCCGAATTCATCAGCATGACCGCGCTCGCCGGGCCAGCCGAGACGCTGGTCGAGCGGATCCAGGCCTACGACGAGGCCGGCGTCACCACGCTGGCCGTGCAGCCGCAGGCCGCGACGGCCGACCAGCGCTTCGAGGACCTGAGGACCGTCGCGCGGGCGTATGACCGGGCCGGCGTGGGCGGGTGAACGCCGGCGAGGCCGCGGTCCTCGGCGTCGTTCAGGGGCTGACGGAGTTCCTGCCGATCTCCTCCACCGCGCACCTGCGGATCGTGCCCGCCCTGGTCGGCTGGGACGACCCGGGCGCTGCGTTCACCGCCGTCGTCCAGCTCGGCACGATGATCGCGCTCGTCGTCTACTTCTGGCGCGACCTCATCGGACTCATCACAGCCTGGTGGCGCGGGCTGACCCATCGCTCGGTCCGGCACACACAGGAATACAGGATGGCGTGGTACGTCATCTTCGCCACCATCCCGATCGGTCTGTTCGGCGTGATCTTCGCCCACCAGATCACCACCGCCGCCCGCAACCTCTGGTTGATCGCCACGACCATGCTCGTCCTGGGCCTGGTCCTGCTGCTTGCCGAGAAGGTCGGCACCCGCAGCCGCGGCGAGGAATCGATCGGCCTTCGCGACGGGCTCGTCGTCGGCATCGCCCAGGCGGCCGCGCTGATCCCCGGTGTATCCCGCTCCGGTTCGACGATCACGGCCGGGCTCTTCATGGGCCTGCAGCGCCAGGCCGCCGCGCGCTTCTCCTTCCTGCTGTCGATCCCCGCGGTCGTGCTGTCGGGACTCTACGAGCTGAAGGATGTCGGCAAATCCGGCGGCGCCGGGTTAGGTGCCATCGCTCTGGCTGTGCTGATCGCCTTCGTCGTCGGGCTCGCGTCGATCCACTGGCTGCTGCGATACCTCGGCCGGCACAGTACGTCGGTCTTCGTCGGCTACCGGGTGCTCGTCGCCGCGCTGCTCTTCAGCCTGCTCGGCGCCGGCGTGATCAGCGCCACCTGAGGCGATCGCGTCCGTCCTGTGCGGGGCCCGGGTCGCGTCCAGGAAGACCTGGGTGACCTGGACGTGCCGGCGCTGCAGGTCCGCGTCGATGCGGGCGCTGATGGTCTCGATCGCATCGGAGTCCAGCCCCTGGGCCAGATCGAGCCGGGCGGCGACGAGCATCTGGTCGGGCCCGAGTTGCATCGTCAGCAGCTCCACCACCGCGTCGACCTCGGGCATAGCGGCGAGCTGGTCCTCGATCTCGGCCCGCAGTTGCGGGTCGGCCGCCTCGCCGATCAGCAGCTCCTTGGTGTCCCGGCCGAGGGTCACGGCGACGTAGGCCAGCAGGACGCCGATCGCGAGCGCGCCGGCGGCGTCCCAGCGCGCCGACCCGGTCACGGCGCGCAGGGTGATGCCGAGCGCGGCCAGGACCAGGCCGGCGAGGGCCGCCGCGTCCTCGGAGAAGACGGTCTTCACCGTCGGGTCGGAGCTGCGCCGCAGATGCTCGAAGAAGCCGCGCCCGCTGGCCTCGGCCTCACCAGCGAGCTGCTTTGTCGCGGTCAGGAAGGATGCGCCCTCGGCGAGGAACGACAGGCCAAGCACCAGGTACGAGAGCAGCAGCTCGCCACCGTGCTCTTGCGGCGGGTGGATGAGGCCGGTGATGCCTTGGTACAGGGAGAAGACGGCGCCGGAGACGAAGATCCCGACCGCGGCGAGCAAGGCCCAGAAGAAGCGTTCCTTGCCATAGCCGAACGGGTGCGTGTCATCCGCCGGGCGTCCGCTGCGCCGCAACGAGGCGAGCAGAAACAGCTCGTTGCCCGTGTCGGCGACCGAGTGCGCCGCCTCGGACAGCATCGCGCTGGAGCCGCTGAGCACGCCGACGACGATCTTGGCTACGGCGATGAGGGCGTTCATCCCCAGCGCGACGACGACCGTGCGCTCACTGTCCTGCGCCACCCGGACTGTCTACCGCACCGGCGGCGTTGGTCACGAATCGGCGCCGACCAGCGGTGTCTAGGCTCGTGCTTGTGGCCACCCTGCTGCTCATCCGGCACGGCCGCACGACCGCCAACACGGCTGGCGTGCTGGCCGGCTGGACGCCGGGCGTACGGCTGGACGAGACGGGTCAGAAGCAGCTGGCGGCGCTCGCGCAGCGGCTGCTGCCGGTGCCGCTCGCGGCGCTCGTGTCCTCCCCGCTGGAGCGCTGCCAGCAGACCGCGGCCGGGCTGGCCGAGGGCCGCGACGGTGCCGCGGTGGCCACCGACGAGCGGTTCGGCGAGGTCCGCTGCGGCGACTGGACCGGCCGTCCGCTGCGGGATCTGAACCGCGAGCCGATGTGGAAGGTGGTGCAGGCACACCCGTCGGCGGCGGTGTTCCCCGGCGGT
>JBPCOR010000013.1:0-8342 GCA_051000035.1 Mycobacteriales bacterium
CGGTGGGACTTCGACGAGGAGTCCCCGCTGCGCGACGCCCGCGGGTTCGACCTGTCAACCATGGTCGGACCGCCGCCGGCCGAAGCCGAGGACGACGCCGGCCTCGCCAACGTGATCCTCACCAACGGGGCGCGGCTGTACGTCGATCACGCGCATCCGGAGTACTCCGCGCCGGAGGTCACCAATCCGCGCGACGCCGTGCTGTGGGACAAGGCGGGGGAGCGGGTGATGGCCGACGCCGCGCGGCGGGCGGGCGCGGTGCCCGGCGCGGCACCGATCCAGCTGTACAAGAACAACACCGACAACAAGGGCGCGTCCTACGGCAGCCACGAGAATTACCTGATGCGCCGGGAGACGCCCTTCGCCGACATCGCCCGGCACCTCACGCCGTTCTTCGTCTCCCGCCAGGTGATGTGCGGGCAGGGCCGGGTCGGAATCCGCCAGGACGGCTCGGAGGCCGGCTTCCAGGTCTCGCAGCGGGCCGATTTCTTCGAGGTCGAGGTCGGCCTGGAGACGACGCTGAAGCGGCCGATCATCAACACGCGGGATGAGCCGCATGCCGACCCGGAGGTGCATCGGCGGCTGCATGTCATCGTCGGCGACGCGAACCTGTCCGAGATCGCGACGTACCTGAAGATGGGCACGACATCGCTGGTCCTCGCCATGATCGAGGCGCAGTTCATCAGCGTCGACCTGCGCGTCGAGCAGCCCGTCATGACACTGCACGACGTCTCGCACGATCCGACCCTGCGCCGCGTCCTGACGCTCTCGGACGGCAGGACCCTCACGCCGGTCCAGCTGCAGATGGAATATCTGGAGCAGGCGCGGAAGTTCGTCGAGGACCGCTATGGCGTGGATGCCGACGAGCAGACGACCGACGTCCTGGCGCGATGGGAATCCGTCCTGACCCGGCTCGAGCGCGACCCGATGTCGTGTGCCGAGGAGCTGGACTGGGTCGCGAAACTCCGTCTGCTGCAGGGATTCCGCGACCGGGACGGCCTCGCCTGGGATGCGGCCCGGCTGCAACTGGTCGATCTGCAGTACGCCGACGTACGACCGGACAAGGGGCTCTACCACCGGCTGGTGGCGAGGGGGTCGATGCGCACGCTGCTCGGCGACGCCGAGGTGCGGCGCGCTGTCGACCGGCCCCCCGAGGACACTCGCGCCTACTTCCGCGGTGAGTGCCTGCGGCGCTACCCCACCCAGGTCGCGGCGGCATCGTGGGACTCGTTGATCTTCGACGTGGGCGGCGAGGCGCTGGCACGGGTACCCACCCTCGATCCCGAGCGCGGCACCCGGGCGCACGTCGGTGACCTGCTGCAACGGTGCCGGACGGCTGCCGACCTGGTCGCCGCGCTCGGCGCCTGATCGGGCCAGCCGGGCAGATCCCGCGGCGTGGTGGCGGGATTCCGGCCGTCCGCGGCCGCCGGGAGTTAGTCTGAAGCTGCCAACCGGCTGTCGGAGCCGGGCCGGTGGGAAGGACGCCGCGATGCCGACACACGACAGTGGCCAGAGCCGCTCGCAGGGCCGGGCGGATCGGCAGCAGGAGGACGTCGACGAGACCGACGCGCACGACGCGCCGGCCACCACGGAGCGGCAGGACAAGCTCACCGAGGATGTCGACTCGATGCTGGACGAGATCGACGGGGTGCTTGAGGAGAACGCGGAGGAGTTCGTCCGGGCTTACGTCCAGAAGGGCGGCGAGTAGCCGCCCGTCGCCGGTGGCTCACCTCGACGCCCCGGTGGGTCGGGATAGGGTCGGTTGTGATGAGAGCACTCATCTGAGACCGGTTCCGATCTGACGCACAGGAGTGTCGTGGCCGCAGCATCCGGGCAGGGTCGGCTCCCCGCCCACTTCACCACTCCGGGCTCCTCGTCTTTCGTGGACTTCCTCGGCGTGGCTGCACCGGAATTGCTGCCCGGTCGCCGTGCGCTGCCCCCGGGAGCCGCCGGTGGCCTGGCGCCGCATGGCACGACCATCGTGGCGATGACCTTCGACCGCGGTGTGCTGATGGCGGGCGACCGCCGGGCGACCTCGGGCAACCTGGTCGCCCAGCGCGACATCGAGAAGGTCTTCATCACCGACGAGTTCAGCGCCGTCGGTATCGCCGGCACGGCCGGGATTGCCATTGAGATGGTCAAGCTGTTCCAACTCGAGCTCGAGCACTACGAGAAGATCGAGGGCACCCCGCTCACCCTGGCCGGCAAGGCCAATCGGCTGTCGACCATCGTGCGCGGAAACCTCGGCGCGGCCATGCAGGGGCTCATCGCCATCCCGTTGTTCGCGGGCTTCGACGTCGACGAGGACGACCCGGGCGCGGCCGGGCATATCTTCACCTACGACGCCACCGGCGGATGCTATGAGGAGCACGGATACCACGGGGTCGGGTCGGGATCGCCGTTTGCAAAGGCTGCGCTGAAGAAGCGGTGGTCGCCGCACCTGGATCAGGCGTCGGTCGTGCGGGTCGCGCTGGAGTCCCTCTACGACGCGGCCGACGATGACACCGCCACCGGCGGACCGGATCTGACCCGGCGGCTCTATCCGCTCGTGGCTGTCGTCACGCCGGACGGCGCGCAGCGGCTCACCGACGATGACGTCGAGCCGGTCGTCGAACAGATCGTTGAGGCCCGGCGGCGGAATCCCGGTGGCTGAGCCCCGATGGATGCCGGTGGCCGAGCCACCATGGATGCCGGTGGCTGAACCGGCCCGAAGGCAATCACGCGCCGTCTGACGTAGGGACCCGGATCAGCGATCGAGAGAGGGAGCCAGACCCGATGACGATGCCGTTCTACGCCTCGGCCGAGCAGATCATGCGCGACCGGTCGGAGTACGCGCGCAAGAACGTCGCGCGCGGGCGTGGTGTCGTCGTGCTGAAATACCCCGACGGTGTGCTCTTCGTCGCCGAGAACCCGTCGAACACATTGCACAAGCTCGGCGAGATCTATGACCGCATCGGCTTTGCCGCCGCGGGCCGTTACAACGAGTACGAGAACCTGCGCGTCGCCGGTATCCGCTACGCAGATCTGCGTGGCTACTCCAACAGCAGGCGGGATGTATCCGGTCGGGCGGTCGCCAACGCCTACGCGCAGACGCTTGGATCGATCTTCACCGAGCAGCAGAAGCACTAAGAGGTGGAGATCTGCGTCGCGGAGGTTGGTGACCGGCCCGACCGTGACCAGCTCTTCCGCCTCACCTATGACGGTTCGATCGCCGACGAGCCGAATTTCGTGGCCATGGGCGGTCATGCCGACGTGATCGATTCGACGTTGCGCAGCCTGTTTCAGCCCGGCATGGACCTCGCGGTGGCGGCCCGCGCTGCCGTCCGCTCGCTGTCGGCGGCCGGCGACCAGCCCCGAGAGTTGACCGCGGACGGCCTGGAGGTCGCGATCCTGGACCGCAATCGCGGTCAGCGGGCCTTCCGGCGACTCACCGGTCCGGCGCTCGTCGGTCTGCTGACCGACACCGGCGCGGATGCTGATACCGAAGACGCCGATGCACCGGGGCCGGGCCCCGGGGAGTCGGTGGACCCCTCGGATGCGCCGGCGGACCCGGTGGCCGAGGATGCATCCGGCGGCGCCGACGACGACGGGCCGGCGACGAGCTGAGCGGCACCCGGCAGGGCGAGTCCTAGGGTGGAACCGATGGACCGGCGCATATTCGGACTCGAGAACGAGTACGGCGTCACCTGCACGTTCCACGGCCAGCGACGGCTCTCGCCGGACGAGGTGGCGCGGTACCTGTTCCGGCGAGTCGTGTCGTGGGGGCGAAGCAGCAACGTCTTCCTGCGCAACGGAGCGCGGCTCTATCTCGACGTCGGCTCGCACCCGGAGTACGCCACCCCCGAGTGCGACCGCATCACCGACCTGGTCGTGCACGACAAGGCGGGGGAGCGGATCCTGGAGGGCCTGCTCGTCGACGCGGAGCACCGGCTGCGCGACGAGGGCATCACCGGCGACATCTACCTGTTCAAGAACAACACCGACTCCGCCGGCAACTCCTACGGCTGTCACGAGAACTACCTGGTCAGCAGGCACGGTGACTTCGCCCGGCTGGCCGACATCCTGATCCCCTTCCTCGTCACCCGCCAGATCATCTGCGGCGCCGGGAAGGTCCTGCAGACCCCACGCGGCCCGGTCTATTGCGTGAGCCAGCGCGCCGAGCACATCTGGGAGGGGGTCTCCAGCGCCACGACGCGATCCCGCCCGATCATCAACACCCGCGACGAGCCGCATGCCGACGCGGAGCGGTTCCGCCGGCTGCATGTGATCGTCGGCGATTCGAATATGAGCGAGCTGACGACGCTGCTGAAGGTCGGCTCGACCGAGATCGTGCTGCGCATGATCGAGGCCGGCGTCGTGATGCGTGACCTGTCGCTGGAGAACCCGATTCGGGCGATCCGAGAGGTGTCGCACGATCTGACGTCGCGCAAGCGGGTCCGGCTCGCCAACGGCCGGGAGCTGACCGCGCTGGACATCCAGCGCGAATACCACGACAAGGCCGTCGATTTCCTGGATCGGCACGGCGCCGACGACGTACTGCGGCGGGTCCTTGAACTGTGGGGCCGGACGCTTCGGGCCGTCGAGTCCGGCGACCTGTCCCTGATCGATCGGGAGATCGACTGGGCGACCAAGTACCAGCTGATCGAGCGATACCGCGCGAAGTTCGACCTGCCACTCTCCTCGCCGCGGGTCGCGCAGCTCGACCTTGCCTACCACGACATCCACCGCGACCGCGGGCTGTATTACCTGCTCGAGCGCAAGAGCGCCGTCGAGCGGGCGGCGACCGACCTCGCGATCTTCCGCGCGAAGTCGGTGCCACCGCAGAGCACCCGAGCGCGGCTGCGCGGTGAATTCATCCGGCAGGCGCAGCTCCGCCGCCGCGATTTCACCGTCGACTGGGTGCATTTGAAGCTCAACGACCAGGCGCAGCGCACCGTGCTGTGCAAGGACCCGTTCCGAGCGGTGGACGAGCGAGTGGAGAAACTGATCGCCGGCATGTGAGCAATCCGCCCTGTCTCTGGGCGTAAGCGGGCACCGCGGCGGAGGCCGGCGCCGGGCGTTCTCAGCAGCGGCGGTTAGGCTGGGCGCTCCGTCACAACCCGACCGAAGAAGGTGTTGGTTCATCGTGCCCGCAGCCCGTTCGCTCACCGTTGCGCTCGCTGCTGTCGCGGTGGTCGCCGTCGGCTGCGCAGGGTCGAAGGGTTCGTCCGGCACCTCCTCGTCGCCGGCGAGGACGACCGCCACGTCCGCCTCGAGCGCGCCGGCGCGGGTGGCCGGTTCGATCACCGACGTCAAGGTGTCCACCGGCAAGACGCCGACGGTGACCCTGCCGAGCGCACCGTTCACGGTCGCCAAGACCGCCGTGCGCGTGCTGCACGTGGGCACCGGCGCCGCGGTCGCGTCCGGGCAGAACGTCACCGTCAACATCGCGCTCATCGACGGTGCGTCCGGCAAGCAGACCCTGTCGGACTTCGGGAAGGCGTCGGAGATCTTCTACGCCAGCCCCAAGACCGGCCTCCCGGCCATCACCAAGGCGACGGTGGGGCAGAAGATCGGCTCACGCGTGCTCGTCGCCGCCGCGCCGGCCGACGCGTTCGGCCCGCGGGGCAACCCGCAGATCGGCGTCGGCGCCAACGACACGGTCGTCTTCCTGGTCGACGTGCTGCGCGCGCACACGCCGCTGGCGAAGGCCACCGGCAGGCCCGACCCGGCCGCGTCTGGCCTACCGACGGTCAAGGGCGCCACGAACCCCACGATCACGGTCCCGAAGAAGACCGCACCCACGAAACTCATCGTGGCGCCGTTGATCAAGGGAACCGGCGCGGTGATCACGTCGGGCCAGACCATCACGGTGCACTACACCGGCGTCATCTGGGCGACCGGCAAGACGTTCGACTCCTCCTGGAAGAACGGGTCCCCGACGAACTTCGTGATCGGCCGACATCAGGTGATCCCCGGCTGGGACACGGGTCTGGTCGGCCAGCATGTCGGCAGCCGGGTGCTCCTGGTCGTGCCGCCTGCGCAGGGTTACGGGCCGAAGGGCACCGGGCCGATCAAGGGCACCGACACGCTGGTCTTCGCCGTCGACCTGCTCGACGCGCAGTAGACCGCGTCGACCGGGCTCCGGGCGACCGACGAGATCGGGATAGGCGAGCGCCAGGCAGGCCGATCCGTCGGTGAGCGCGACGTCGAGCTCGATGCTGCCGGCCCACTCCCGGCCGTACCCGAGGACACGGCCACGCCGGCACCGGATCACGTCGGCCGAGGGTAGGCCATCCTCGCGCTCAGCGGGCCCGCCGCCAGCCTTCGCGGCAAGCCTGCCGCCGATCGGCGCGCCCGGCCGGCGGGCATAGGCTCCTCACCATGTCCTCGCAGCGGGCCGAGCGGCTGGTCAATCTCGTGATCTGCCTGCTGTCGACCAGGCAGTTCCTGGCGGCGTCGCGCATCCGCGCGCTGGTGCCCGGATACGGCTCGGCGGCGGGCGACGCCAGTGCGGATGAGGCGTTCAAGTGCATGTTCGAGCGGGACAAGGCCGAGCTGCGGGAGCTCGGGGTGCCGCTGGAAACCGGCCGGAACAGCGCCTTCGACACCGACGAGGGCTATCGCATTGCCCGCCGCGACTACGAGTTGCCCGAGATCGAGCTCGCGCCCGACGAGGCAGCCGCGGTCGGCCTGGCCGCCCGGTTGTGGCAGTCCGCCGGACTCGCCGCCGCCTCCCGCGGGGCGCTGCGCAAGCTGCGGGCCGGCGGCGCCGAGATCGAGCCGTCGCTCGCGATCCAGCCACGGATCGAGGCATCCGAACCGACATTCGACGCGTGCCTCGCCGCCGTGCGGGCGCGCTGCCCGATCACCTTCGACTACCGGACGCCGCGCAGCACCAGCCCGGCCCGCCGCACCGTCGAGCCGTGGGGCGTCGTCAGCTGGCACGGTCGCTGGTACGTCGTCGGCCACGACCGCGATCGGGACGCGCCGCGGTGCTTCCGGCTGTCCCGGATGGTGGGCGAAGTCGAGACTGCCGGTGCGCCTGGGTCGGTCACGCCGCCGGACGACGTCGACCTGGTCGCCGCCGTCTCCACGCAGTCTCCACCGCTGCACACCGCCCGGGTCCGGGTTGCGGCCGGCGCCGCCGCCGGCCTGCGTCGGCTCGGCCGGGTGGTGCAATCCGCTGATGGCGCCGACGTGGTCGAGCTGGACTACGGCGATCCGCAGACCCTGGCCGCCCGGCTGGCCGGTCACGGCCGATCCGTCGTCGTCCTCGACCCGCCCGACGTCCGAGCCGCCGTGGTCGCGCGGCTGCGGGCCAGGGCAGCCGACGAAACCGCCGAGCCCGGCCGTGCTCCGACGCCGGCCGGCGCGGCCGACCCAGGAGCTCGCTCATGAACGCCACCGGCGACCGGATCTCCCGGCTGCTCACGCTGGTGCCGTACCTGCTTGCCCGGCCCGGCGTCGATGTGATCCGGGTCGCCACCGACTTCGGCGTCACCGAGGCCGAGCTGCGCAGGGACCTCGACCTGCTGTGGGTGTGCGGGCTGCCGGGGCACGGGCCTGGCGACCTGATCGACCTGTCCTTCGACGGCGACACGATCACCGTCACCTACGATGCCGGGATGTCGCGGCCGCTGCGACTCACCTCCGACGAAGCACTCGCGCTCACCGTCGCGCTGCAGACACTCGCCGACACCCCGGGACTCGCCGACGGCGACGCGGTCGCGCGCGCCCTGGCCAAGATCGAGACGGCTGCGGGGGAGCCTGAGGGCGCCTCCCGCGTCGCCGTGGCGGTCGAGTCGCCCGACTATGCGCTCACCGTCGTACGGCGGGCCCTCCAAGACGGCCGCGCGCTGCACCTGGTCTATTACTCGGCCGGTCGGGACGAGACCACCGAACGCGACGTCGACCCGATGCGCCTGCTCGTCGCCGAGGGCCGCGGGTACCTGGAGGCCTGGTGCCGGCAGGCCGAGGCGGTCAGGCTGTTTCGTATCGACCGCATCGACGACGTGACGATCCGCGACGAGCCGTCGGCGCCCCCCGCACTCGCTCAGCAGCGAGACCTCGATGCCGGCCTCTTCCAGGTCGCGCCCGAGCACGGGTCGGCCACGCTGCGACTCGCCGCATCGCAGCGGTGGGTCGCCGACTACTACCCGTGCGAGCACGTCGAGGAGGCGCCGGACGGGACGCTCGTTGCCACCCTGCGGTTCACCGACGCGATCTGGATCCGCCAGCTGGTGCTCGGCGGCGGGCCGGACGTCCAGGTCCTCGAACCGTCCTGGCTGGCCGAGGAGATCCGGGCCGAGGCTCGCGCCGCGCTGGCTGCCTACGACGACGCCTGATCCACCGTTGTGGTT
>JBPCOR010000065.1:0-5069 GCA_051000035.1 Mycobacteriales bacterium
GCCGTCGGTCCTCCGGGCGCCGCCGGGTCGCTGCGTCGGCGAGCCGGCCGCTCGCCGTCCGCCGACTGTCCGGCCGGCGCGCAAACGGGTGACCCGGGCCGCCCGGCCGGCTTCCAGGCGGCGCGACGTCACGGACCTGGTACACCGTCGCGGAGTACGCAGGACAGCCGCGACGTGCAGACCCGGCGCCCGGAGTCGTCGGTTATCTCGATCGCGAAGCTCGCCGTCGAACGGCCGACGTGCAGGGGCGTGCACACCGCCGTCACCGTGCCGCCGGTGGCCGCCCGGTGGTGGGTGGCGTTGATATCCACGCCGACCGCGATACGGTCCGCACCGGCCGCCAGCCCCGCGGCGATCGACCCGACCGTCTCGGCGAGCACGCAGGATGCGCCGCCATGCAGCAGGCCGTAGGGCTGTCGGTTGCCGGCCACCGGCATGCTGGCGACCATCCGATCGGGCGTCCAGTCCAAGATTTCGATGCCCATCCGGGTCGCCAGCTGCTCCGGCCCGCCGGCCATCAGGCCGCGCAGGCGCTCGATCGCCGGGTCCGTCATCACACTCCTCGCCGGGGTCAGCCCGTCGTAGCGCGACCCTAGACTGCCTCCCGTGCCCGACACTGCGATGGTGACCGACGCCGCCCGCCTGCTGCTCGTCGACGGCCACTCGATGGCCTACCGCGCGTTCTTCGCCCTCCCGGTCGAGAATTTCTCGACCACGACCGGACAGCCGACCAATGCGGTCTACGGCTTCACCTCCATGCTCATCAACGTCCTGCGCGACGAGGAGCCGACCCACGTCGGCGTCGCCTTCGACGTGTCCCGGCACACGTTCCGATCCGAGACCTACGCCGAGTACAAGGCGGGGCGCGCGGAGACCCCGTCGGACTTCAAGGGTCAGGTCAGCCTCATCCGAGAGGTGCTCGAGGCGCTGCGCATCCCGGTCCTCACCGCCGACGGCTATGAAGCCGACGACGTCATCGCCACGTTGACCGTGCAGGCCGAGGTCGCGGGCATGGACGTCCTCATCTGCACCGGCGACCGCGACGCGCTGCAGCTCGTCTCCGACCACGTGACGGTGCTCTACCCGCGCAAGGGCGTCTCGGAGCTGACCCGCTTCACCCCCGACGCGGTGCAGGACAAGTACGGCCTGAGCCCGGCGCAGTATCCGGACTTCGCCGCGCTGCGGTGCGACCCCAGCGACAACCTGCCCGGCGTCCCTGGAGTGGGGGAGAAGACCGCGGCGAAATGGGTCCGCGAGTACGGCACGCTCGGCGACCTGGTCGACCGGGTCGACCAGGTGGGCGGCAAGGTCGGCGACGCACTGCGGGAGCACCTCGCCTCGGTGCTGCGCAACCGCTCGCTCACCGAACTGGTCCGCGACGTGACCCTCGGCAGCAGCCCGGACGACCTCCGGCGGATGTCATGGGACCGTGACGAGGTCCACAAGCTCTTCGACAACCTGCAGTTCCGGGTGCTCCGGGACCGGCTGTTCGCGACGTTGACCGCGGCCGAGCCCGAGGCCGACGAGGGATTCGACGTCGACGGCATCCTGCTCGGTGCCGGCGAGGTGCCCGGGTGGCTCGACGAGCATGCCCGCACCGGCCGGCGGGTTGGGGTGTCGCTGCGCGGGCGGTGGGGCCGCGGCACCGGCGATCTGACCGGCATCGCGCTCGCCCTCGAGGGCGGTGAGGGTGCTTACGCCGACGTGCAGGCCCTGACCGACGATGACGAGAAGGCGCTGGCCCGGTGGCTCGCCGACGACACGGTGCCCAAGGCGATGCACGACGCCAAGGGTCCGCTGCTCGCCGCCCATGCCCGCGGCTGGCGGCCGGCCGGGATCGGCAGCGACACCGCTCTCGCGGCCTACCTCGCGCTGCCCGGTCAGCGCAGCTTCGACCTGGCAGATCTGTCCCTGCGGTACCTGCACCGGGAGCTGCGGGCCGACGAGCCGCCCGCGCAGCTCGCGCTCGATCTCGACGCCGACGCGGCCGACGCCGCGGATGCGCAGGCGGAGGTCGTCCGCGCCCGCGCCGTCGCGGACCTGGCGGAGGCACTGGACGCCGACCTGGCCGAGCGCGGCGCGACGAAGCTGCTGGCCGAGCTGGAGCTGCCGCTCGCCGGCGTGCTGGTGGCGATGGAGGAGACCGGCATCGGCGCCGACGCCGACCGGCTCGCCGAGCTGCACTCCGAGTTGGCCGGACGTGTCAGGGACGTCGAGTCCGAGGCCTTCGCCGCGGTCGGACGGGAGTTCAATCTCGGCTCGCCCAAGCAGCTGCAGCAGATCCTGTTCGAGGAGCTGTCGCTGCCCAAGACGAAGCGGATCAAGACCGGATACACCACCGATGCCGACGCGCTGGGCTGGCTCGCCGAGCAGGTGCCCGGCGTCGCGCTGCCGGAGATCCTGCTGCGCCACCGCGACGCCGCCCGGCTCAAGACCGTCGTCGAGTCGCTCATCCCGATGGTCGATGACGCCGGGCGCATCCACACCACCTTCGCCCAGACGGTGGCCTCGACCGGCCGGTTGTCCTCGACCGACCCCAACCTGCAGAACATCCCGATCCGCACCGCCGAGGGCCGACGGATCCGGACGGCGTTCGTCGTCGGGTCCGGCTACGAGTCGCTGATGACCGTGGACTACAGCCAGATCGAGATGCGGATCATGGCCGACCTGTCCGGCGACGCCGGGCTGATCGAGGCGTTCGCGACGGGTGAGGACCTGCACACCTTCGTGGCGTCCAAGGCGTTCGGCCTGCCGGTCGGGCAGGTCGATCCGGAGCTGCGCCGGCGGGTCAAGGCGATGTCCTACGGCCTCGCCTACGGGCTGTCCGCGTACGGCCTGGCCAACCAGCTGAAGATCACCCCGGACGAGGCCCGGGAGCAGATGACTGCCTACTTCGAGCGGTTCGGCGGGGTGCGCGACTACCTGCGCGACGTCGTCGACAAGGCCCGGCAGGTCGGCTACACCGAGACCATTCTCGGCCGACGACGTTACCTTCCCGACCTGACCAGCGACAACCGGCAGCGCCGCGAGATGGCCGAACGGATGGCGCTCAACGCCCCGATCCAGGGCTCGGCCGCCGACATCATCAAGGTCGCGATGCTCGGTGTCGACCGGGCCCTGCGGGTGCAGGGGTTGCGGTCCCGGCTGCTGCTGCAGGTCCATGACGAGCTGGTGCTGGAGGTGGCGCCGGGGGAGCGGGAGCGGCTGGACACCCTGGTGCGCAAGGAGATGGGGTCGGCGTACGAGCTGTCGGTGCCGCTGGACGTGTCGGTCGGCGTCGGCGCCGACTGGGACGAGGCAGGGCACTGAGGGCCGCGACGCGCGAGGATGAGCGGACCGGGCCTCAGGCCGAGCGGGTCACAATGCCGATCTCGTCATCGACGTACGTCGGCGCGGCCACGGCCAGGCCGAGCGCCAGCAACGCCGCGATCGACGCCAGCAGCAGCACGAGCGGGACGGCCCACGACCCGGTGAGGTCGTGCAGCGCGCCGACGAGGAACGGCCCGGGTGCGGCGACGACGTAACCGATCCCCTGCACGAAGCCGGACAACGCGTTGGTCGTCTCGGTGGTGCGGGCGCGCAGGCCGAGCAGGGTCAGGCAGAGCGGGAACGCACCGCCGCCGAGGCCCAGCAGCAGGCCCCACAGCCACGGCGCCGTCGCCGGTGCGATCAGCAGCCCGGCGTAGGCGAGGACGTAACAGGCCGCCAGGCCCACGATCAGCGGCCGCAGGCCGGCCAGCCGCGCGAGCACGAACGGCAGCCCGATCGACACCGGCACGCCGGCGGCCGCGACGATCGACAGCACCACCCCGGCCTCGGCCTTCCCGACCCCGGCGGACGTCAGGATGTCGGGCAGCCAGCCGAACATTGCGTAGGCCTGCGCGGACTGCGCGCCGAAGAACAGCGCCATCATCCAGGCGGTTCGGCTGCGCAGCAGCGCCCGCGCGCCCACCCGGCCCGGCGCTCCTGCCAGGCGCGGCTCGCGGGCGAGCAGACCCAGCCACGGCAGCATCGCGACCGCGGACAGCAGCGCCCACGAGCCCAGGCCCTGTCGCCAGCCGCCGAGACCGTGCTCGAGCGGCACCGACACCGCCGCGCCGGCCGCGGTGCTCGCCTGCAGCAGCATCGAGTAGACGCCGGTCACCAGGCTGACCCGGTCCGGGAAGTGCCGCTTGACCAGCGCGGGGGCGAGCACGGTGCCGGCGCCGGCGCCGGCCAGGGCAATCACCGAGCCGAGCAGGAAGAGCACCTCGGACCCGCCGGCCGCCCGGAGCACCAGCCCGCCGGTGATCGCGCCCACCGCGAGCAGCGACGTGCGGTGCAGGCCGGCGCCATGGACCACGATCGGCGTCAGCGCAGCGAATCCGGCGAAGCACAGCACCGGCAGGGTCGTGAGGAGACTGGCCACCGCCCCGGACATGCCGAGATCGCGGCGTACGTCGGCGAGTACCGGGCCGACGCTGGTCACGACCGGCCGCAAGGACAGCGCGAGCAGCAGCAGGCCAGCCCACACCAGTGCCCGCTGCGCACGGGCAGACCGCATGGTGGTCCTTCGAAAGGTGGACGATCGGGCTGGCGAGGCGAGCCTAGACGTTGCTACGCAGCCGGTTTCCGGCAGACGTAGATCGCCGTGCCGGGGAGCAGCGCGCCGCGCAGCGGGCTCCACTGGCCCCATTCCTCGACGTGCCCGGCCGGCCACCCGGGCTCGATCAGGTCGACGAGCTGCAGGCCGGCGGCGACGATCTCCCGCACCCGGTCACCAACCGTGCGGTGGTGCTCGACGTAGGTCGCCGCGCCGGTGTCGTCGATCTCGACGTACGGCGTCCGATCGAAGTACGGCGTGCGGGCGGTCAGCCCGGCCGGACCCGGGTCGTCGGGGAAGACCCAGCGGATCGGGTGGGTCGTCGCGAAGGCCCAGCTGCCGCCGGGCCGCAACACCCGCGCCACCTCGTGCATCACCTCACCGGAGTCGGCGCAGAACGGCACCGCACCGAACGCCGAGCAGGCGATGTCGAACACGCCGTCGCGGAACGGCATCCGCTCCGCGTCAGCCTGCACCAGTGGCACCG
>JBPCOR010000112.1:0-14544 GCA_051000035.1 Mycobacteriales bacterium
GCCTGCTCACGCGGATCACGACCGGCGACCTGGCCGTATCCGGAGCAGTAGGCGTCGCGGTTTCGGGTGGCCCACTCGGTCGCGCGGTAGGCCAGTTGCAGGTCCTCCTGCCCCTCCAACAGCAGCGACCGGGCGGCGTAGTCGAAGGACCGCAACATGCCGGCGACATCCCGAAGGGGCGTATCGAGGACGCGGCGATCCGCCAGCGGCCTGGCAGGTTCGCCCTCGAAATCCAATATCGTCCACCCCGTCGACGTGCGCAGCACCTGACCCAGATGCAGATCGCCGTGCACCCGCTGTAGCGCGATGTCGCCGCCGAGCTCCTCCAGGGCGTCGTACGTCGCGATGAGCCCGCCGGCGTGGTCGTCGAGCTCCGCGACCACGGCACGGGCCGCCTGCAGACGCAATCGCATGCCGTGCGCGGTGCTGGTGAGCCAGTCGTGGTTGCCGGTGCCGGTCGGCAGCACCGTGGCCAGGTCCGCGTGCACCGACGCGGTCGCGGCTCCCAGCCGGTGCGACTCCGAGGCGAAGTCACCGCCGACCTCGTCGGGGTGCAGGTCCCCTTCGGCGAAGAGGTCGCGCACGCTGCCCGTCGCCTGTGCCCAGCCATCACTTGCCACCGGCAGGAATGTCTGCGCCATCGCCACGGTCGCCGTGGACCCGGCGTCGACGGGCCGTTCGTCCGGGGAGCGAGCCGGATCCAGCTCGTCGAGCGCGCAGGTCACATACCCGAGCAGCGGTGCAACGTGCGGGTTGCCCGCTGCGCGCATGGCCTCGTGCACCTCGACATCGGGGTTGCGGCCCGGCTCCAGGCGGCGGAAGAACTTGACGATCGCGACGTCGCCGTAGACGAGCGAGGTATTGCTCTGCTCGGCGGCGAGCACGTCGCCGGGCAGATCCGTCGGCATGGTGGAGCCGGGCTCGGCGACGAACCGCAGTCGGCCCCGCCGGCCGCCCTCGGCGAGCAGTCGGGCCCACATTCCCGTGGTCGCCCGGTCCCGCAGCGCGTCGAAGACGAAACGTCTCGCGCCGTCGAGTGTCGTCTCGCCGATGCGCGCATTGGCGAGGGAGTCGACGTCGTCGGACCGGATCGAGACGGGCACCAGATAGCGGTGCGTCTCGCCGTTGTCGGCGTAGGTCACGGTGACCAGGCACAGCCAGGCGGCCGGGTCGCCGTCCTGCAGCAGCTCGGTTGAGGCGGTGACCGAGGTGATCGGGCGGCCCTTACCGCCGAACCACCGCTGCTCGGGAAGCCAGTCGCGCAGGAGGTCGATGATTCCATCGACGTGACGCTGCGGTGAATCGCTCACGAGGCCCCTCTCTCCGGTCTTTCCGGTCGAGCGAGCTCGAACCAGTAGAAGCCGTGCCCGGCGAGTGTGAGCATGTAGGGCAGGACCCCGATTTCCGGGAAATGCACCCGGCCGGTCAGCTCGATCGGCCGCCAGCCCTCGAATCGCCGGAGGTCCAACTCGACCGGTTGCGGAAAGCGAGAGAGATTGTTGACGCACAGCACGATGTCGTCGCCGAATGCCCGGACGTAACACAATACGGTCGGGTTCCGGGATCCGATCTCGCTGAACGAGCCCTGCCCGAAGGTCGGATGCTCCTTGCGGATGCCGATCATGCGGCGATTCCAGTGCAGCAGCGACGCCGTGTCCCGCTGCTGCGCCTCGACGTTCACCGCTTGGTAACCGTAGATCGGGTCCATGACGACCGGCAGGTTCAGCCGGCCCGGGTCGCAGGTGGAGAAGCCGGCGTTGCGGTCCGGCGTCCACTGCATCGGTGTCCGGACGCCGTCACGGTCACCGAGCCAGATGTTGTCGCCCATGCCGATCTCGTCGCCGTAGTAGAGCACCGGCGATCCGGGCAGCGACAGCAGCAACGCGGTGAAGAGCTCGAGGGAGTTGTCGTCGTTGTTCAGCAGCGACGCGAGGCGGCGCCTGATGCCGATGTTGGCCTTCATCCGCGGATCCGTCGCGTATTCGGCCCACATGTAGTCGCGTTCCTCGTCGTTGACCATTTCCAGCGTCAACTCGTCGTGGTTTCGCAGGAAGATGCCCCACTGACAGCCCTCGGGGATATCCGGGGTCTGCGCTATGATCTCCGACACCGGAAAGCGAGACTCGCGTCGTACCGCCATGAACAGCCGCGGCATCACGGGGAAATGAAACGCCATGTGGCACTCGTCGTCGTCGCCGAAGTACTGGACGACGTCGGCCGGCCATTGGTTGGCCTCGCAGAGCAGGATGCGCCCGGAGTAGTCCGCGTCCACGGTCGCCCGGATGCGCTTGAGGAATTCATGCGTCTGAGACAGATTTTCGCAGTTGGTGCCCTCCTCTTCGAAGAGGTACGGCACGGCGTCCAGACGGAGACCGTCGATGCCGAGATCCAACCAGAAACGCAGCGCGTCGAGGATCGCCTCCTGGACACGGGGGCTCTCGAAATTGAGATCCGGTTGATGGGCAAAGAACCGGTGCCAGAAATACTGCCGCCGGATCGGGTCGAAGGTCCAGTTCGACGTCTCGGTGTCGACGAAGATGATCCGGGCATCCGGGTAGGCCTCGTCGGTGTCCCGCCAGACGTAGAAATCGCCGTAGGGGCCGTCGGGGTCGTTGCGGGAGGCCTGAAACCACGGGTGCTGGTCGCTGGTGTGGTTCATCACGAAGTCGATGACCACCCGGATGCCACGCGAGTGCGCGGCCTGCAGGAAGTGACGGAAATCGTCGACGGTGCCGTACTCCGGCTGAACGGCGCAGAAGTCGCTGACGTCATAGCCGCCGTCACGCATCGGTGAGGTGAAGAACGGCGGCAGCCACAGGCAGTCCACGCCGAGCCAGTGCAGGTAGTCCAGCCGGCCGGTCAGGCCGACCAGATCACCGATGCCGTCGGCATTGCTGTCGGCGAAGCCGCGAACGAGCACCTCGTAGAAGACCGCGCGTTTGAACCACTCCGGGTCCTCCACGGTGGACTTGAGTACCTGAGCGCCGACCGTTTCCTCGCTCGGCTTCGCCTCGCTCACTGCTGTAACTTGTTCGGTCGGCTTCGCCTCGCTCACTGCTGTAACTTGTTCGGTCGGCTTCGCCTCGCTCACCATGACCGCCGCTCGACAGTGAAGATATGCGCCGGCTCCACCCGTGGGTCCAGCCGGACGTAGTTTCGGGGGCCCCAGTCGTAACTGTCCCCGCCCAGCTGGTCGTGCACGATGAACCGCTCGGCCTCGCCCACACCCAGCGCGTCGAGGTCGATGGCCGTCATCGCCTCGCGCACGTTGTAGGAGTCGAGCGAGCATACGACGAGGATCGTGTCGCCGGATGGCTCGTCCCGCTTGGAGAATGCCGTGACGGAGTCGTCGTCGGTGGCGTGGAAATGCAGGTTCGCCAGTCGGTGCAACGCTGGGTGCGCCCGCCGGATCGCATTCAGCCGGCCGAGGTAGGTAGCGAGCGACCGGCCCTCGCGCTCGGCGGCCGCGAAGTCGCGCGGCCGGAGCTGGTCCTTCTCCGAGTCGAGGTATTCCTCGGTGCCCGATCGGATCGGCACGTGTTCGTAGAGTTCGAAGCCGGAATAGACGCCCCAGGTCGGGCACAGCATCGAGGCGAGGATCGCCCGGATCTTGAACATCGGCGGCCCGCCGTGCTGGAGCGAGGCGTGCAGGATGTCCGGGGTATTGACGAAGAAGTTCGGCCGCATGTAGTGCGCCGACCCGGTCAGCTCGATGAGGTATTCCTCGAGCTCGGTCTTGCCCGTACGCCAAGTGAAGTAGGTGTAGGACTGGGTGAAGCCGACCCGCGCCAGCTCGCGCATCATCGCCGGGCGGGTGAACGCCTCGGCCAGGAAGAGCACGTCGGGATGGGTCTTCTTGATCTCCCAGATGAGCCAATTCCCGAAGTCGAGCGGTTTCGTGTGCGGGTTGTCGACCCGGAAGATTCGCACCCCCCGCTTGATCCACAGCCGGGTGATGCGGAGTATCTCGGCGTAGAGACCATCCGGATCGGTGTCGAAATTCAGCGGATAGATGTCCTGGTACTTCTTCGGCGGGTTCTCTGCGTAGGCGATGCTGCCGTCGGGCCGGATGGTGAACCACTCCGGATGGGCCGCCGCCCACGGGTGATCCGGCGCGCAGTTGAGCGCGAGATCCAGCGCGATCTCCATCCCGAGTTCATCGGTCCGCTCGATCAACGCGGCGAAATCGTCAACCGTTCCGAGCGCGGGATGAATCGCATCATGGCCACCGTCGGCGGAGCCGATCGCCCACGGCGACCCGACATCGTTCGGGCCGGCGACAATTGTGTTGTTGGCCCCCTTGCGGTTGACCTCGCCGATCGGGTGGACCGGCGGCAGGTAGACGACGTCGAAACCCATCGCCGCGATGTCCGCGAGCCGCCCGGCCGTGGTGGCGAAGGTCCCGTGTACCGGCACACCGTCCGCGTCGACACCGCCGGTCGAACGGGGGAACAGCTCGTACCATGCGCCGTAGAGGGCGCGCTCCCGGGCGACCCAGACTTTGTACCGCCGGCTGCGGGTGATGAGCTTGCGAACGGGGTGGGCATCGAGCAGTCCGGTCAGCCCGACGGCGAGTGCCGGCGCGACCCGGGCCGGCAACCCCAGGGTCGAATCGCGCAGCCCGCCGGCCGCGGCGAGCACGTCGGCCCGTCGCTCCTTCGGGACACCCCGGGCGGCGCGGTCGAGCAGCCGGGCGCCGTCCTCGAGGTCATTGGCCAGATCCGCCACGCCCTGCCCGGCTTCGATCTTGGCCTGCACGGCATGCCGCCAGGTCGACAGCGGGTCACTCCACGCCTCGACGACGAAGGTCCACCGTCCCGGCGAGGTCGGCAGCACCGATGCATGCCACCGGTCGGTCCCGGGGGCGCCCGGGTGCATCCGCAGCAGCGGCGTCCGGGCGGCGTCGGGACCCTTCCACACCACGTTCGCCGCGACGGCGTCGTGGCCCTCACGAAAGACCGTCGCCGCGACCGGGATCACCTCCCCGACCACTGCTCGGGCCGGATAGGTGCCGCAGCTGACGACCGGTGCCACGCCGGTCAGTCCGAGTCGCCCAGTCATCGGCGCCAACGCTACCGAGCCCGGTCAGGGGACGCACATCGCGCCGCGACCGGGTAGATTTCGGCCGGCGCCATCACGGCGCACCGGGCACACCGAGGGGGAATACCGTGCTGCTGGCGGGCAAGACCATGATCGTGACCGGCGGTAACAGCGGGATCGGCGCGGCGATCGCGACGGCCGGCGCCGCCGAGGGCGCCAACATCGTGATCGACTACGTCGCTCATCCGGAGGCGACCGACAGCCTCGTCAAGCAGATCGGGGCGGCCGGCGGTAGGGCGATCGGCGTCGACGCCGACGTCTCCTCGGTGACCGATCTGGCGGCGCTGCTCCGGGCGGCGGTCGATGCCTACGGGCGGTTGGACGTGATGGTCAACAACGCCGGTATCGAGACCCGCACATCATTGCTCGACACCACCGAGGAGGACTACCAGCGCGTCCTCGACGTCAACCTGAAGAGTGCGTTCTTCGGCGCGCAGCTCGCGGCCAAGCAGTTCATCGCCCAGGGCGGGGGCGGGGCGATCATCAACGTCTCCTCGGTGCACGAGGACTGGCCGATGCCGGGCAATGTTGCCTACTGCGTCTCCAAGGGCGGCACCCGCATGCTGGTCCGCACCGCCGGCGTCGAGCTGGGTCAGCACGGCATCAGGATCGTCAACGTCGGCCCGGGTGCGGTTGGCACGCCGATCAACCGGTCCACATTGGACGACCCGGGCAAGCTGTCGGCGCTGCGGGCGTCCATCCCGCTCGGTGACCTCGCAAAACCCGAGCAGATCGCCGACATGGTGGTGTTCCTGGCTTCGGACCGGGCGTCGTACATGACCGCGACGAGCGTCTTCGTCGACGGCGGGATCATGCAGGGAAGCGTCGGCCTGTAGGTCCGGCCGAGCTGCCCCGGCGGCATCAGGCCGACTCGCGCTGGAACGTGCGGGCGCCGAAGAAGACGCCCAGCCCGACGACGATTGCGGCGACCACCACGCCCCACAGCGTGTCGGCCGAGCCGAAGTTGCCGCGGAAGAGCGCCCGGATCCCGTCGACGATGTGCGAGAACGGGTTGATCTCCGACAGGACGCGCAGCCAGCCCGGGGCGAGACTCATCGGCAGCAGGATGCCGGAGAGCAGCAGCACCGGCACGGCCACCGTGTTGAGCAGCGGGGCGAGCGCGTCCTCGCTCTTGGTGATCAACGCGACGGCGTACGACGCCGAGGCGCAGGCGGCACCGAGCAGCGCGACCAGGACGAACGCGAGCAGGACCCCGCCGATCGGCGCCCGCATGCCGAAGATGTACGCCGCCACCGTCAGGATCGCCGCCTGCACGACCAGCACCAGCATGTCGCGCAGTACCCGCCCGACGAGCAGCGCCGAGCGGGGCGCCGGCGTCACCCGCACCTGCTCGATGACGCCGGACCGACACTCCGCCACCAGACCGAAGCCGACGAACAGCGCACCGAAGATGCCCAGCTGGATGAGCAAGCCGGGCACGAAGACCTGCCACCAGCTGCCGGGCGGGAACCCCGGCAGCGTGGTCATCTTGCGCAGCAGCGGGCCGAACAGGGCGAGGTAGAGGACCGGCTGCATAAGGCCGATCACGATCCACGCCGGGTTACGCAGCGACAGGCGCATCGCGCGCCGGAAGACCACCGCGGTGTCATGGCAGAAACTCATCGGGGCAACTCCCGTGGTTGTGCCCTGCTCACGCGGCCGGCTCTTCACGCAGCGTCCGACCGGTCAGGGTGAGGAAGACGTCGTCGAGGCTGGGTCGCCGGACCTCGACGCCCGCCAGTGTGATTCCGCCGGCGTCCAGGTCACGCATCAGCGCAGGCAACGTCTGCGCACCGCTCTCGACCCGCAGTCGTACGACGGCACCGTCGGTCTCCGGCTGGTCGGTGCCGGCTGCGCCTGCCGATCCGGACCCGGTTGCGCGAGCGGCGGCCGCTGCCAGCCGGGTGGCATCGACGGCCTGCCCCGCATCGAGCAGCGTGAGCGTGATGAGGTCGCCGGAGACTCGGCGCTTGAGGTCCTCCGGCGTACCGCCGGCGACGATCTCGCCGTGATCGATGATCAGGATCCGGTCGCACAGTGCGTCGGCCTCGTCGAGGTAGTGCGTGGTGAGAAAGACCGTTGACCCGTGGCTCGAGCGCAACGCGCGCACGTGCTGCCAGAGGTTCGCCCGCGCCTGCGGGTCCAGGCCGGTCGTCGGCTCATCCAGGAAGATCAGCTTCGCCCCGTTGATCAGCCCCATGGCGACGTCCAGGCGCCGGCGCTGGCCGCCGGAGAGTGCCTTGGTCTGTCGCTCCCACAGCCCGGCGAGATCGAGCTGCTCGATCAGCTCCCGGCCGTGGCGCTGCGCGTCCCGCCGGGGGATGCCGTAGAGCAGGGCGTGATCGACCAGCTCCTCACCGATGGTGGCTTCCGGTGCTGTCGAGCCGCTCTGCGCGACGTAGCCGATTCGCCGGCGGACGCCGACGGGATCGCCGCGCAGGTCGCACCCGGCCACCGTCGCCTCGCCGGCGGTCGGAGCGAGCAACGTGCACAGCATCCGCAGGGTGGTTGTCTTGCCGGCGCCGTTCGGACCGAGGAAGCCGACGATCTCACGCTCGCCGATGTCCAGGTCGACGCCGCGGACCGCCTCGACCGGACCCTTGCGGGTCGTGAACGTGCGGGCGAGTCCGCGCGCGGTGATCATCGATACCTCCAATAAGACTCTTCCAAGATGATTATTCAAGCTTGACTATCGTGTCAAGTCATTACCAGCTGCGTCGGTCCAGCGAGTCACACTCCGACGGTCGCCTCAGGTGCTTGCCTCGCCGACGCGCTTGTCCAGCGGCCCGTACCAGCTGCCGTGCTCGTCCGGGCCCGCGTCCCAGCCCGGCTCGGGGTAGAAGCGGTAGTTCCCATCGCGCAGCCGGCCGAGGAAGTCGGCGCACCAGTGCAGCTCACCATCGAGCCGCGAGGCGCCCGCGTCCCAGAGCTCCCGGGTCTGCGGCGGGGAGTGCACGGTCCGTTCGGCGTCTCGCCGCACGTGCTCGATTTCGGTGATGACACCGCGCAACCCCGCCTGGCGAGCGTGCATCGCGTCGATGACCTCGTCGCGGCGCAACGCGGTCACGAAGGTGAGGCCCGACAGCAGCGTGCCGCCGTCCCAGCGGTCGACATTCCACAGCGTGTCGCGTAGCAGGACGAAGAATGCCTTCTCCCCGTCCGTTGTCAGCTGGTACGTCGTCCGCGCTGGGCGGGCACCCTCGCTCTGGGTGCCGACGACAGCGAGTTCACCGGTGCGCACCGAGGACCGCAACGCGTTGTAGATGGACCCCGGGTGCAGGTGCGCCCACGACTCCACCCCCCAGGACAGGAGCTCCTGCCGCAGGAAGTACCCGTGGACAGGCTGGAAGATCCGGACGGCGCCGAGCACCATCAGCCGGGTCGTCGACACGCCGCGCAGTGTAAGCCGCGGGCCCAGCCGCCCTGCGCGGTGCCGACCGGCGCCGACCCGCGCCGACCATGCGCAACACGCGCGCGACACGCCGTGGCGCGCGGCCATCTGCGCATGATCGCAAGTTATCCACCGGAGTGCCGGTCGCTCCCGTCGACCAACCGCCGCACCAGGCAGCATCGGCGGGGTGATCGAAGGCGGCCCGAGCGGCATCTTCACCCGGCAGCAGGCGGTCGCGGTCTACGGCGAGCCCCAGGTGCGTCGTTGGGCGCGGCAGGGCCAGTGGGTCCGGCCGTTCTTCGGCATCTATGCGAGCCAGCGCGAACTGCTCATGCTGGGCGGTCGTGAGCGCGCTGCCCTGGCCAGTGCGGGGCCGGGGCTCGTGCTGGTCGGCGAGTCCGCGGCCCGCCTGCATGGCTTCGGCGTCCTCGACACATCGCGCGTGCAGCTCGCGGGGCCGCCAGGCAAGACGGCCCGGTCGCCTCGGGGGATTCGGCTGCATGGCCGAGATATCGGCGTGGGCGATCGCACCGAGATTCGTGGCCTGCTGGTGACGACGGCCGAGCGGACGGTCGTGGATCTGGCCCGGGCCGTGCCGCGCATCGACGGGATTGCCGTCGTCGACGCGGTGCTTCGCGTCGGTGCCGTGACGGCTGCGAGCCTGAATGCCCAGCTGGCGCGGCACCCCGGGCATCGTGGGATCAGGCGTGCGCGCGAGATCGCTGCCCTCGGCGATGCTCGGGCGGAGTCGCCGATGGAGAGCCGGCTGCGGCTGCGAGTAATCGACGCCGGGCTGCCTCCGCCTCGGCCGCAGTGGTGGCTGACCGACGCCACCGGATCGCCGACGTACCGCTTGGATCTGGCCTGGCCCGAGTATCGGGTCGGCCTGGAGTACGACGGCGCGCATCACCTGGATCGGCGCCGGCAACGCGCCGACATCGAACGCCGCAACTGGCTCGTGCAGACCGGCTGGACGGTCGTATAGGCGACCGACCTGGACATCTATCGGCACCCGGAGCGGTTGGCGGCCCGGCTGGACTGGCTGCTGCTGCGCCACCGAGCGGCCTGACGGCCGCCGACCATGCGCAGGTGACCAGCCAGCCCGGCGTGTCGCGCGCGTGTTGCGCATGGTCGGCGGGTCAACGGCACTGGGCGGGGCGGCTGGGTCAGCCGCTCGCGCCCTCCGTCGATCCGCTGCCGGCCGCCTGCACGTCCAGCAGGTGATAGCGCCCGATCGCCTCGGCGAGCGCCTCGTGCTTCACCTGCCCGTCTCGCGCCAGCTCGGTGAGAACCGCCAGCACGATCGACTGCGCGTCGACGTGGAAGTGCCGCCGGGCCGCGCCGCGGGTGTCGGAGAACCCGAACCCGTCCGTGCCGAGCGACGTGTAGTCACCGGGCACCCACCGCGCGATCTGGTCCGGTACTGCGCGCATCCAGTCGCTGACCGCCACCACCGGACCCGGCGCGCCGTCCAGCGCACGGGTGACATGCGGCGTGCGGTGCTCGGCGTCGGGGTGCAGCAGATTCCACTCATCGCACCCGATCGCGTCACGCCGCAGCTCCGTCCACGACGTCGCCGACCAGACGTCGGCGGCCACACCCCAGTCCTGCGCGAGAATCCGTTGCGCATCAAGTGCCCACGGCATCGCGACGCCAGAGGCGAGGATCTGCGCGCGGGGCTGGTCGCCGCCCCCCGCACCGGGTGCATCGGCGGTGGTGTCGGCACCGCGCAGCCGGTAGAGGCCCTTGAGCAGACCTTCGACGTCGAGGCCCTCGGGTTGGGTCGGTTGCCGCATCGGCTCGTTGTAGAGGGTGAGGTAGTAGAAGATGTCCTCCCCGCGCGGGCGATGCTCGGTCGAGCCGTACATCCGCCGCAGCGCATCCTCGACGACATAGGCGATCTCGAAGGCGTACGCCGGGTCGTAGGCCACGCATGCCGGGTTGGTCGAGGCGAGCAGCACCGAGTGCCCGTCGTTGTGCTGCAGCCCCTCGCCGGTGAGGGTCGTCCGGCCGGCGGTCGCACCGAGCAGGAAACCGCGCGTCATCTGATCCGCGGCCGCCCACAGCTCGTCGCCGGTGCGCTGGAAGCCGAACATCGAGTAGAAGATGTAGATCGGGATCATCGGCTCGCCGTGGGTGGCGTAGCTGGTGCCCGCGGCGATGAAAGAGCTCGCCGCACCCGCCTCGGTGATGCCCTCGTGCAGCAGCTGCCCGGTGACCGATTCCTGGTAGGACAGCAGCAGCTTGCGGTCGACGGCTTCGTACTGCTGGCCGTGGGGCGAATAGATCTTCGCCGTCGGGAAGAGCGAGTCCATGCCGAAGGTCCGCGCCTCGTCCGGGATGATCGGCACGAACCGCCTGCCGAACTCCTGGTCCTTCATCAGGTCCTTCAGCAGCCGGACGAACGCCATCGTGGTCGCGACGGACTGCTTGCCGGACCCGCGTTTGAGGCCGTCGTACGCCGCACTCTCGGGCAGCCGAACCGGGCGCGACCGCACGACCCGTTTGGGCAGGTACCCACCGAGCGCGGCGCGGCGTTCCTTCAGGTAGGAGACCTCGTCGGAGTCCGGGCCCGGGTGGTAGTACGGCGGCTGCTCGGCGTCGAGTGCCTCGTCGGAGATCGGCAGGTAGAGGCGGTCGCGGAATTCGCGCAGCTCATCCTTGGTGAGCTTCTTCATCTGATGGGTGGCGTTGCGGCCCTCGAAGTCGCTGCCGAGGGTCCAGCCCTTGATGGTGTGGGCGAGGATGACCGTCGGCTGGCCGACGTGCTCGCGGGCGGACTTGAACGCGGCGTAGACCTTGCGATAGTCGTGCCCGCCGCGGGAGAGCCGCCGCAGGTCGTCATCGGGGATGCCGTCGACCATCTTGCGCAGCCGCGGGTCGGTGCCGAAGAAATGCTCGCGGGTGTAGTCACCCGGCTCGACGGAGTACGTCTGGAACTGCCCGTCCGGCGTGGTATTCATGGCGTTGAGCAGGACGCCGTCGAAGTCCTTTGCGAGCAGCGGGTCCCAGTCGCGGCCCCAGATCACCTTGATGACGTTCCAGCCGGCGCCGCGGAACACCGATTCCAACTCCTGGATGATCTTTCCGTTGCCGCGGACCGGGCCGTCGAGGCGCTGCAGGTTGCAGTTGATGACGAAGGTGAGATTGTCCAGCTCCTCGCGGGCGGCCACTCCGATTGCGCCCAGCGCCTCCGGCTCGTCGGTCTCGCCGTCGCCGAGGAACGCCCATACGTGGCTGCGGCTGGTGTCCTTGATCTGCCGGTTGAGCAGGTAGCGGTTGAACCTGGCCTGATAGATCGCGCTGATCGGGCCGATGCCCATCGAGACGGTCGGGAACTCCCAGAAGTCCGGCATCAGGCGGGGGTGCGGGTAGCTCGGCAGGCCGCCGCCCGGATGTGAATACTCCTGCCGGAAGCCGTCGAGCTGCGTCTCGGTCAGCCGGCCCTCGAGGAACGCCCGGGCGTAGATGCCGGGGGAGGCGTGACCCTGGAAGTAGACCTGGTCGCCGGACTCCCCGTGGTCCTTGCCCCGGAAGAAGTGGTTGAAGCCGACCTCGTAGAGGCTCGCGCTGGATGCGTAGGTCGCGATGTGGCAGCCGACGCCGAGGTATTTGTTCGCACGGGACACCATGATCGCGGCGTTCCACCGGATGTAGGCGCGGATGCGCCGCTCGACGTACTCATCGCCGGGGAACCACGGCTCCTGCTCCGGCGGGATGGTGTTGATGAAATCGGTGCTGCGTAGGGCCGGCACGCCGACCTGCCGCTCGCGGGCCCGCTCCAGCAGCTTCAGCATGATCAGCCGGGCCCGCCGGCGACCGGCGACGTTGATCGTCGAGTCCAGCGAGTCCAGCCACTCCCGGGTCTCCTCGGGGTCGACGTCGGGGAGCGGGCTCGGCAGGCCATCGGTGATGACGCTGTAACGGTCAGGAGTCACGAGGCGCTGTCTCCTCAATCGGGGTGGCGGCTCTGTACGTCGCTCCCACTATCCTCGCGTGCGCCCCGGCCCGCGACGCAAGGCTTCGCGGCAGCGCCGGGACCGCGGCAGGGCCGGCGTTGGACCGACGGCCGGGGCGGGCGGCCCCGACGCGTCGGCAAAGCCCTAGGCTGACCGTCAGGTCCGTGACTCGTCGCGGCAGTGACTTCGGCGTGACGCGGGATGGCCGCCGGCACCAGGGCGCTCGGGCACCGCAGTTGCCCGATCCGGGTTGCATCCACCGCCTGGACTGTGTTGGCTACGCGCATCACACCCGGATTCGGAGGAACGTGTAGGTGAGTCTCAACGCCGACGGCGTCACGCCGAGCGCGGACGACGGCCAGGCAGGTACCGATCACGTCGGAGCCCCGATCGCGGCGGGGTCGCGTGGCGGTGGTCAGGGTGGCTCGCAGGCGGCGGGATCCGGCGGCGGGATCGCGGACCGGCTCGGCATCCAGTCCGGGATGATCGTCGGCGAAATCGGGTACGACGGCGAGGACGCCGATGAGGATCTGCGCGACGCGGTCGTCGAACGGTGTGGCAGCGACCTGGTGGACGAGGACTCCGACGAGGTGGTCGACGTCGTGCTGATCTGGTGGCGCGACGGTGACGGGGACCTGGTCGACGCGCTCGTCGACGCGATCGGTCCGCTCGCCGACAACGGCGTCGTCTGGCTGCTGACGCCGAAGGTGGGGCGGGACGGGCACGTCGAGCCGTGGGAGATCAGCGAATCCGGTCCGACGGCGGGACTGTCGCAGACGAGCACGTTCTCGGCCGGCCGGGACTGGTCCGGGGCGTGCCTGGTCGCGCCGAGGTCCGGCCGCTCGAAGCACTGACCTGCCCGGCTGGCATCCTCGACCTGGGTACGCCGGGACGCTCGCGTCCAGCGCGCCCGCTGTCAGGACTTCCCGTCCCCCTTGTGAGGTAACCATGCTCGTCGAGATCGGCACCGAAGCGCCGGACTTCACCGTGAAGAATCAGGACAACGAGCGGATCACCCTCTCGTCCTACCGCGGGATGAAGAGCGTCCTGCTCGTCTTCTACCCATTCGCATTCAGCGGGATCTGCACCGCCGAGCTGTGCGAGGTGCGCGATGAGCTGCCGCGCTACCAGAATGACGATGTGCAGATCCTCGCGATCAGCACCGACCCGACGTTCGCCCTGAAGGCCTTCGGCGAGAAGGAGAGCTATCCGTTCCCCCTGCTGTCGGATTTCTGGCCGCACGGCGCGGTGGCGCAGGCATACGGCTGCTTCAACGACGCGGCCGGAATGGCGAACCGTGGCACCTTCCTCATCGACCCTGACGGGGTTGTCCGGTTCGCCGAGGTCAATCAGCCCGGCGAGCGGCGCGACCAGAGCGCCTGGCTCCGGGCGCTCGGTCAGCCGGCGTAAGCCGGCTGCGGAAGGCATGTCAGCCGGCGCAAGCCGGTTGTCGGCCTGCGTGTTCGTTCGTCGGTACGGTGGTTCCGGCGACCGTGGCGACCAACGATGACGTCCACGGCGGCGCACCGCGCCGGGTAAAGTTCAGCCGTTGATGCGCGGTGCAGCTCTGGCGCCGCACGGGCGCGTAGCTCAGCGGGAGAGCACCCGGCTTACAACCGGGCGGTCGCTGGTTCGATCCCAGCCGCGCCCACTGGCCGGGAGGTACCGCGCCAGGCCGGTGGCTCGGCGTCCCCCCGCCCGCGACGCGGTGTCGCATGGCCTGGCGCGATGCCCCGCGTCGCCGATGTGGTCGCCGTGCTCGACCGTCTCTACGATCCGTCTTGGGCGCAGGACTGGGACGCGGTCTGCATGGTGTGCGGTGATCCGCAGGCTCCGGTACGCCGGATCATGCTGGCGGTGGATCCGGTTGCCGAAACGGTTGCGGAGGCGCGTGAGTCCGGCGCGGACCTGCTGCTCGCACACCATCCGCTGCTTCTTCGCCCGGTGCACGGTGTGGCCGCAACCAGCGCGAAGGGCCGGGTCGTCCACGACCTGATTCGCGCCGGCATCGCACTGCACGTGTGCCATACCAACGCCGACGTCGCCGACCCGGGCGTCTCCGACGCGCTGGCCGACGCGGTCGGGCTGGCTGAT
>JBPCOR010000131.1:0-3748 GCA_051000035.1 Mycobacteriales bacterium
CACCCACTCGGTTCCGGCTTCGCTACGCCCTCGCTGCGGTAGCGCGGCCCGATGACGTCCCAGTCGAGCCCGGCGCCGAGGTGGGGCACGGGGGCGAGGACGTAATGACTCGAGCGGCCGGGCGGCGCGAGCTGTGGGTCGGTCTGCGACGGCGTGCCGAGGAGCAGCGAGGGATCGGTCATCAGCTCGCGGCGGTCGATCAGCTCGCGGAAGGTCTGTCGCCAGGCCGCGCCGAAATGGATGCTGTGGTGGGCGAGCCCGGCATCCGTCCCGCGCGAGCCGACGTGCAGCAGCACGCACGACGGCGAGGCCCGCACGCTCCGCAACCGGCGGGGGGTGACGCGCCGGGGCAGTAGCTCGCGGTAGGCCGCCGGCAGGTCCGCGGCGATCACGACGGCGTCGGCGGCGATGCGCTCGCCCGCCGCGGTGGTCACGCCGGTCGCCCGGTCGCCATCGACGATGACGTTGCAAACCCTGGTGCGGTAGCGGAGATCGACCCCGTGCGCGCCGGCCGCGGCGGCCAGCGCGCGGGGTATCTCGTGCACGCCGCCGCGCGGGAAGTACACCCCGCCGACCGTGTCGAGGTAGGCGATGACGGCGTAGATCGCCCGGGCGTCGTACGGCGAGAGGCCGGCGTAGAGCGACTGGAAGGTGAAGGCGCGGCGCACCCGCTCGTCGGGCAGGTACCGCCGGCAGGCCGCGTCCAGCCCGCGGAGGCCGCCGAGGCACAGCAGGCGGGCGAGCGAGGGCCGGAGCAGCGCGATCGGCGAGTCCATGTTGCGGTCGATGAAGTCGCGCCACTGCGCGTCGGCGAGGGCGCGGGTCCAGCCGACGAACTGCCGGTAGCCGTCGGCCGCCCGATCGCCCGCGAGCGCGGCGATCGACGCCGCGGTGTCCTCGGGATCGGCATGCACATCCAGCTGCTCGCCGCCGGCGAAGAACGCCCGGTAGGCCGGGTCGAGTCGAATCAGCTCGAGCCGGTCCGCGCGGCGCTCGCCTACCGCGCCCAGCGCGTCGTCGATCAGCTGTGGCGCGGTGATCACCGTCGGCCCGGTGTCGAAGGTGTAGCCGCCGACCGACAGCTGGCCGGCGCAACCACCTGGCCGGTCGCGGGATTCGACGACGACCACGTCGCGGCCGGCGCCGGTGAGGTGCAGCGCCGTCGCCAGGCCGGCGAGCCCGGCGCCGACGACGACGACCCGCTGCCCGGGACCGGTGATGGTGCGCATCGGGTCCATCCTGGCCGACCGCGATTCGCCGCGGCGCGGCGTGCCTCCCGCACTACCCTGGTTGGCATGGCTCGAACTATCCGCGACTGCCTCGCCGCCGGGACGACGTACTCCTTCGAGTTCTTCCCGCCGAAGGACGAGCCCGGCGAGGCCCAGCTGTGGCGGTCGATCCGGCGACTCGAGCCGCTGCGGCCGTCGTTCGTGTCGGTGACCTACGGCGCGGGCGGCACGACCCGGGCCGGCACCGTCCGAATGACCCAGCGCATCGCCACCGAGACCACCCTGCTGCCGCTCGCGCACCTGACGGCCGTCAACCACTCCGTCGCCGAGCTGCGCAACGTCATCGGCCAGTATGCCGACGCGGGAGTGAGCAACCTGCTGGCGTTGCGCGGTGACCCGCCGGGCGACCCGCGCGCACCGTGGGTGCGGCATCCGGAGGGCATCAGCTACGCCGAGGATCTGGTGCGCCTGGTCCGCTCGCACGGCTCGTCCTGCGTCGGCGTCGCCGCGCACCCCTACGGGCATCCACGGTCGGACAACCTCGAGGACGACGCGAAGCATTTCGTCGCGAAGGTGCGCGCGGGCGCGGATTTCGCGATCACCCAGATGTTCTTCTACGCCACGGACTACCTGCGCCTGCGCGACCGGATCGCGGCTCTTGGCTGCGACGTCCCGATCGTCCCCGAGGTCATGCCGGTCACCAATGTCGGGCAGATCGAGCGGTTCGGGATCCTTGCCGGGGAGGCATTTCCGCCCGAGCTCGCCGAACGCATCCTCGCGGTGCGAGACGATCCCGACGAGGTGCGCAAGATCGGCATCGACGCCGCGACGTGGCTGTGCGACGACCTGCTGGCCGAAGGCGTGCCCGGCCTGCACTTCGTCACGCTGAACGGCTCGCGGGCGACCAGCGCCGTCTGGGCCAATCTCGGGCTCGGCGTACGCGCCTGATCGTCGCCGTTCGGTGAGCCGCTCCGACCGGGAGATGCCAAACCGAGACGCACCGCGGCGGGACCTGCCGGACCGGGCGGCATACCTGGCCGGCTGGTCGGACCTGCACGGCGATCTGGCGCCGTCGGCGCTCGTCCGCTACTGGCTCGGTGCCTGCTACCTGCCGGCCAGAACCCTGGCCCGGGCGGGGACCGCGCCGGCGGCGATCACCGCGACGGCACTGCTCGCCGCACTCGTCGCACCCGCGCTGGTCGGCTGGCTCGGTGGCTGGTGGCTGCTCGTCGCGGCGGCGATGGTCGTCATCTCCGGCGTGCTCGACAACCTCGACGGCGGGGTTGCTGTGCTGACCGGCCGGTCGACGGCGTTCGGCGCCGTCCTGGACTCGGTGTGCGATCGCTTCGCCGACACCGCCTACTGCGTCGCGCTGTGGGCCGCGGGGGCGCCGGGCTGGCTGGCCGGCGTGGTCGCCTTCGCCGGTGCCCTGCAGGAATACGTCCGGGCCCGCGCGGCGGGGGTGGGGATGCGCGGGGTCGGCGTCGTGACCCTCTGGGAACGGCCGACCCGGGTGATCATGGCGGCCCTGCTCCTTGTCGGCTGCGTCGTGCTGCGGTCCGCGGCAGGTGTGGTCGCGACGGCCGGGCTCGCCGTCAGCCTCGGCCTCGCACTGGTCGGCAACACGCAGCTGCTGTGCGCCTGCCGCCGTGAGCTCCGGTGAGCGGGGGCGCTGGCCGGTAGTCGCGCGGTCGTTTGTCGAGATGGTCGCCCGGGCTGCCGCTGCGGCAAACGACAGGTGGGTGTGCCCGGCGGCGTCGCCCGGCAAACGAGCTAGACCGGCCGGCCCTTCCAGGTCAGAGTGCCGCGGCGGTGCGCACGGATCGACCGCCCGGTGATCCAGGCGGCGGCGGCGACCGACGCGGGGTGCGCGAGGACGTCGGGCAGCAGCCGGCCACCGGTGCGGTGCGCCGCCACGGCGCGGCTCACTACGCCCGCTGCATAGCCGATCGCACCGATCCGGGAGCCCGCCAGGGCCGCGGCCGGCGGCGCGACGTAGGCGACGAGCAGGCCCGTCATCACCGCCACGCCACGGGCTGGCGAGCCGAACGCGCACCAGGCCGATTTCGCGTACCCGTCGCGTACGGCGGCCCAGCCGTCGTACATCCGGGCGGTGGCGATGCCCGACCCGTCGACGATCCCACCGGGCGATCCGGCCCGCCGCAGCGCCCGGGCGAGCGCGATGTCCTCGACGACCTCGCCCCGCACGGCGGCGTGGCCGCCGGCCCGATCGTAGGCGTCCCGGCGTACGGCGAAGAACGGCCCGGCCGCGGCGACGAGCGAGGGCCGGGCGGACCGTTCGGCGCTGCGGACCGGCAGGAACGTCAGCACCGACCACGGCAGCAGCGGCTGGACCAGCCGCTCGGCGCGGCCGCGGGTGCGCAGGGCGGGCATCGGGGTGGCGAAGTCGAGTCCGGTCCGGCGCATCAGGTCCACAGTGGACGCCACGGCATCGGGTCCGAGCCGCACGTCGGCGTCGAGGAAGACGAGGATCTGGGCGGTCGGATCGGCGGTGGCTG
>JBPCOR010000370.1:0-3447 GCA_051000035.1 Mycobacteriales bacterium
TGCGGATGCTGATCGCGGCGGGCTGGGCCGGCTCGCCGGCAGTTCGGGTCATCAGCGCCGGGGAGGCGCTGGACCGAGGCCTGGCCGGCGACCTGGTGCCGAGGGTCGGGCAGCTGTGGAATGCCTATGGCCCGACCGAGGCGACGATCTACGCGACGGCCATCCGGATCGACCGGGTGGGGGAGCAGATCCCCATCGGTGCGCCGATTCCCGGCGCGCACTGCTGTGTCGCGGATCGGCACGGCGCGCTGGCGCTGCCGGGGGTGCCCGGTGAGCTGTGGCTCGGGGGGCCGGGCGTCGCCCGGGGCTACCGCAACCGGGCGGACCTGTCCGCCGAGGTGTTCGTCGACGACCCCGCCGTCGTGGGCGGGCAGTGGTACCGCAGCGGCGATCTCGTGCGCTGGACCGCCGGGGGTGTCCTGCAGTTCCTGGGCCGGCGCGACCACCAGGTGAAGGTTCGGGGGTACCGCATCGAGCTCGGCGAGGTCGAGTCGGCACTGCGCGCGCTCGATGACGTCGACGATGCGATCGTCGGCGTCGGCGGTGCGGGCCCCGACGCCCATCTGGTCGGCTACCTCACGCCGTCCACAGTGGACACCGTGGTCGTTCAGGCGGCCCTGCGCGGCCTGCTGCCCGACTACCTGGTGCCCCGCCGGTGGGCCGTCCTCGACGCGTTCCCGACGCTGCCGAGCGGCAAGCTGGACCGCGGCGCGCTGCCCGACCCCGCCGCCGGCACCGAGCGGTTCATCGCACCGCGAAGCGACCTGGAGCGCCAGGTGGCGCAGGCGTGGGCCGACGTGCTGGGGATCGGCCTGCCCGGCGTGACCGATGACTTCTTCGCCCTCGGTGGCCACTCGTTCGCGGCCACCAGGGTCATCGGCCGGATCCGGGAAGGTACCGGACTGCGGGCGTCGGTGCGGATGCTCTTCGACGCACCCGTACTCGCCGATTTCGCCGCGGCACTCGCGGCGACCCGCGAGTCGATCGCGGCGGTGGCCCCGCCCACCATCGCCGCCCGGCTGGACTCCGACGCCCCGGCGCCGCTGTCGGCCGCGCAGCGCCGGTTGTGGTTCCTCGCCCAGCTCGATCCCATGACGGCGACGTACAACCTGCCGGTGCTCCTCCGGCTGCGCGGCGAGCTGGACGAGGCCGCGATGATGCGCGCCGTCCGGTCGCTGGTCGAGCGGCATGCCGTGCTCCGCAGCACCATCGCCGAGCTCGGCGGGCGACCGGTGTCGGTGCCGCAGCCCGCCGACACCGTGCCGATGTCCACTGTGGACCTGGCGGCGGTGGGTGCTGACGGTCTCGACGGTGCCGCTGTCGACGGTGGTGCCACTGCCGACGGGGTGGGCGCACGCACGGCTCCGGAGATCCGCGGCTTCTGCCTGACGCCGTTCGACCTCGGCACCGACACGCCGACCCGGGTACGCCTGTATCGCTGCGGCGGTGAGGACCACGTCCTCGCTCTCGTCTTCCACCACATCGCGTTCGATGCGTGGTCGCGGACCATCGCGGCCCGCGAACTGGCCGACGCGTACGCCGCGGCACGCGCCGACCGCGCGCTGCCGGCGATGCCGGCCCTGCCGGCGATGCCGCCCCTGCCGGCCCTGCAGTACGCCGACGTCGCCAGCTGGGAGCAGACGACGGCCGGGTCACCGTCGCGGTCGGAGGACCTGGAGTGGTGGTGCGTTCGGCTGTCCGGTCTGGAGCCGGTGCTGGACCTGCCCACCGACCGGCCGCGGCCGTCGGTCGCCGACTGGGCCGGCGCCGACATACCGGTCGAGATCCCCGCCGAGCTCGCGCAGCGGGTGCGCGAGGTCGCCACCGCCATCGGCGGAACGCCGTTCATGGTCCTGCTCGCCGCCTGGCAGGCCGTCCTCTCGCGGCTGATCGGCAGCAGCGACGTCGCCGTCGGCGTGCCGGAGTCGGGCCGGCACCTGCCCGAGACCGAGGACGTCCTCGGGTGCTTCGTCAACACGATCGTGATGCGCTCGCACGTCGGGCCCGAGATCACCGGCGCGGACCTGCTGGCGCACGTCCGCGACGTCGTGCTCGACGCGTTCGCCCACGCGGAGGCGCCGTTCGACGAGCTCGTGACGCGGCTCGCCCCGGACCGTGGCCTCGCCACGACGCCGCTCGTGCAGGTCGCGTTCAACGTGCGTGACGAGTCCGCCGGGCTGGCGGCGTTGCCGGGACTGATGACCAGCGAGCTAACGGTCGAGCTGCCGACGGTGAAGTTCGACCTCGGCCTGGACGTGGTCGACTCCGGTACGGCATTCACCGGTCAGCTGCTCTACCGGACGGACCTGTTCGATCGGGCGACCGTATCCGGCCTCGGGCGCCGGTTCGTCACCCAGCTCGGCGGGATACTCGACGCCCAGGACGGACCGATCGCGCGGACCGACCTGCTCGACGACGCCGAGCGGCGGATCCTCGCCGCCGCCGACGGCGGACCGGTCGCCGACGACCTGCCCGGCACCGTCGTGGAGCAGGTCCTCCGGCACGTGGCGCTGCGGCCGGACTCGGTCGCGAGCGTCGGTGCGGACGGTGAATGCGACTACGCCGAGCTCGCCGAGGTGTCTGCGCTGGTGGCCGCCGGCCTGGTCCGCCGCGGCGTGCGGCCCGGCTCACTCGTCGCGGCCTGCCTTCCCCGCGACCGGATGCTGCCCGCCGTCCTGCTCGGGATCTGGCGGGCCGGCGCGGGCTACCTCCCGCTGGATCCCGCGCACGCCGCCCGCCGGATGGCCTTTCAGGTGGCCGACAGCGGCGCCTCCATCATTCTCGCGGCCCCGGCCACCGCCACGGCGGCGCACGATCTCGCGCAGCACACCCAGAGCGCCATCGGCGTCATCGACGTCGCGGACCTGCTCGCCCCGGGCCGTCCGCACCAGGGTGCGGACGGCACCGGGCCGGCGGTCGAGCTGCCGATGCCCGACCCGCGAGCCACCGCGTACGTCGTCTACACCTCCGGCTCGACCGGCGAGCCCAAGGGCGTGACCGTAACGCACGGCAATGTGGTGGTCTTCCTGGCCGGCATGCAGGAGGTCTTCCCGACCGGGCCGGCGGAAATCGGCCTCGCGGCGGCGTCGCTCGCCTTCGACGTCTGCGCCTTCGAGCTGTGGATGATCCTGTGGGGCGGCGGTCGCTGCGTCGTCGTCGACCGGGACGTCGTCGTCGACGGCCACGCCCTGCGGGCCCGGCTCAGCGAGACGGGCGTGACCTTCATGGACGTCCCGCCGACCCTGCTGCGGATGCTGTTGGCCGCGGGCTTTACCGGTGATCCCGCGATGCGCGTCATCTCCGGCGGCGAGGCGCTCGACGCCGACCTGGCCCGATCGGTGCTGCCGCTGGTCGGCGAGATGTGGAACGGCTACGGGCCGACCGAGGTGACCATCGGTGCCACGCTGCACCAGATCACCGACCTGCGCGGTGACGCCGTGCCCATCG
>JBPCOR010000211.1:0-6448 GCA_051000035.1 Mycobacteriales bacterium
TGCTGGCGGTCGCGTTCACCGGCGGGCGCGTCACCGGCGGGGTGAATGCCTACCGAAACGACCTGGCCGACATCGACGGGGCCGTATCCGCCGATCTGGTACTCGCTACCCGCGGGCACACCTGATGACGTCGACGCGACCGTCCATCCCTCCTGCGCGGCGAGTGGATCCGGGCAGGTCGCACTGTCCGTCCGGTCGCGCCGCGACGACGGCGCGGTGCTCACGGATCGCTTCGTGCCGGCGAATGCCGGGCAGGTCGCGTCGGCGATCAGCCACTGGTGCTCGCTGGGCCCGCAGGGCACCCTGTCCGAAACCCGGCTCGGCCTGTCCGGCGACGCGACGGCCCGGCTTTTCATCGTCAACCCCGGTGCACAGGCCACCCGAGTCACCTCGACGCCGTGGGTGCACGCCGGCGAACGCTGGGCCAGCGCGTCCGTCCTGGTCCCCGCCACCGGCCAGGCCTACCTGGTGATCCACGGATCCGCAGTCACCTGCGGCTCGCGGGCACCCTGGGAAGGCGGCCGGCTCATCGCCCGGGTGCCTGGCGGCCCCGCGCGCCGGATGGCGGTCCAGGAGCCGCGGTTCTGCTAACCGGCGGCGAGAAACCGCCGGTATCGCTCACCGAGCAGATCCGGGTCCGGACCGTCGGTTCGGCGCCGTGGCACCACCATCAGCCGCTGACCGTGCCGGCCTTGCAGGCCGTGCAACAGCATCGGGCCGTCGATCTCGGCCAGCAGGTCGGGGCGGATCTGGACGACCTGCTCGGGTGTGACGCCGAGGATGTTGGCGTCATACGCCGAGTGGTGGATCTTGCACAGTGCCAGGCCGTTTCTGACGGCGGGGACACCAAGGTCGTCACGGTCGGGAAGAATGTGTGCGGCGTCGAGCAGCTCGCGGTGGTGCAGCGAGCAGACGGCGCAGCGCTCGGTGTAGGCCCGCAGGACATGGGTCCGGAATACCGGCTGGTGCAGGCGTCGCCAGGTCTGCTGCTGGACGTAACGGCGGAGTTGGTCCTCGATCGCGCTGCCCGACACGACGAGCTGAGCCGGGTCGATAGCGCCGTGGAACTCCCGGCGGGCCCGATCCTCGTGGAACAGCTTGATCGGGAAGACCGGCAGATAGATGCCGGCCTCAACGCCACGGAACCAGATCAGCGGAAGTCCGCGGTCAGCCGCGGCCCGCAGGGCGCGATTGTCCGGATGCCCGGCCTGCTCGCCGCGCCACTTGTATCGCAGCACGCCGTCCGCGCCGATCGTGTCGTCATAGGGCTGGCGTCCCACCCTGGGCGCAGCGGTGACGATCGACAACGCGGCGCGCAGGACGGCCGGTTTCCAGATTCCTTGCTGGGTCGCGATCAGCCGGAACGGTGCGCCGTCGAAGGTGAAATCGGCCAGCTCGGACCGGGTGATCGGTTCGCGACCGTCGTCGGTACGGCGTTCGAGCCATGTCATCGCCTCCGCGCGCAGCCGCGCGTCGTCCTGATCGCCGAGCACCGGTGATGGCACGGTCGAATGCTGACACGGCGGCGGCGCCCGCGCGAGCAGCCGACGGCCGCGGCGCGCACGACACCGACCGGTAACGTCGGGCCGGAGCCACCACCGAAGGAGCGAGCATCCATGGGTTTCGTGCTGCCCGACCACCCCGCGGGCCTGCCGATCGGAGCCGGCTGGCGCACCGACATGCCGACCGCACCGGTCGTTTTCCCCTACGACGGGTCGACGATCACCCATGCTCCCGTCGGCACCGTCGAGCACGCCCGCGCGGCACTCGACGCGGGCGTCGCCGCGGTCAGGCCGGTGGGCGCGCTGAGCTCGGCCGTACGCCGGGCGATCCTGCTCGACGTGCACCGCGAGCTCACCGCCCACCGGGACGAATTCGTCGACCTGCTCATTGCCGAAACCGGCAAGACCCGCATCGACTGCGGTGTCGAGATCGACCGGACGCTGTTTACCTGGTCCGCCGCGGCGGAGGAGGTCGCGCACCTGCACGGTGAGACGGTGCCGCTGGATCTGCAGGCCGCCGGCGAGGGCATGTTCGGATTCTGGACGCGCAAGCCGATCGGGCTGGTGATCGGCGTCACCGGCTTCAACTACCCGTTGCTGCTCGCCACGCACAAGATCGCGCCGAGCATCGCAGCCGGCTGCCCGGTGATCTGCAAACCCGCGCCGGCCACCCCGCTCGCCACCCGGTGGCTCGCCGACATCGCCCGTCGCGCCGCGGTATCCAACGGCGCGCCGGCCGGCATCGTGCAGGTCGTCACCGGCGACGCCGAGGTGGGCCGCGTCCTGGTCAGCGATCCCCGGGTCGGCGCCGTGTCCTTCACCGGCTCGGCGGCCGTCGGCCATCAGATCGCCCGCGATGCGGCACCGCGTAAGACGCTGCTCGAGCTCGGCTCCAACGCCGCGCTGGTGGCCGACGTCGACGCCGACCTTGATGCGGCCGCGGATGCCATTCTGCGGGGCGGTTTCTACGGCAACGGGCAGGCCTGCATCGCTGTTCAGCGCGTCATCGTCTGCGAGCAGGTCGCGGACGATCTCGTCGACCGGCTGACCGCACGGGTCGGCGAGCTCACCGTCGGGGACCCACGGCTGCCGGGCACCAGGGTCGCGGCGCTGATCAACGAAGCATCGACGCAGCGGGTCCTCGGGTGGATCGAGGCGGCCGAGCGGGCGGGGGCGAAGAGGCTCTGCGGCGGCCGTGTCAGCGACCGGGCGATCGAGCCGACGATCCTGCTCGACGTACCGGAGAGCGCCGAGGCGTGGTGCGAGGAGATATTCGCGCCGGTCGTGTGCGTGCGCGCCGTACCAGACCTCGACGCCGCACTGGAGCTGGTGAACCGATCCCGCTATGGCCTGCACGCAAGCGTATTCACCCGATCGCTGTCGACCGCGTTCCGGGCCATCGACGCCCTGGACGTCGGCGGTGTCATCGTCAACGAGGTGCCCGGATTCCGGTCGGACATCATGCCCTACGGCGGGGTCAAGGACTCCGGCATCGGCCGGGAGGGTCCCCGGTTCGCGATCGAGGAGCTGACCGTGACCCGGATGGCGATCATCAGGCCGAACTGAAGCGCCGGTCTACCGGTAGATGCGGCCCATCAGCGCCGCGGTGCCCTTCCGGCGTACGCCGCCGAGCCGGCCGGCGCGGGCGATGGCCGCGCGGGCCGCGTTGGCGCCCGCCGCGCCGTGCACGCCACCACCCGGGTGAGCCGAGGAGCCGGCGATGAACAGCCGGTCGATCGGCGTCGCGGCGCCGCCGAGGCCGGGCACGGGCCGGAAGATCAGCTGCTGGTGAAGCTGCGCCGTACCGCCGTTGATGGCGCCGGATACCAGATTCGGGTTCCCTTCCTGCAGTCGCGACGGCGACTGGACGAAGCGCCCGATGATGCTGTCGGAAAAGCCCGGGGCGTGCCGTTCGACCGTCTGCTCGACCAGCTCCACATGGCGGGCGATGTCGTCATCGTCCAGGTCGACGCCGGTCGGCACATGCGTGTAGCCCCAGGCGGATTCGGTGCCGGCCGGTGACCGGCTGGCGTCGGCGGTCGTCATCTGGCCGAACAGGATGAACGGATGGCGCGGCACCCGCCGGCTGGCGAGGTCACTCGCGAAGGTGGTCAGGCCGTCCAGATCGACCCCGAGGTGGACCGTTCCGGCGCCGGCGACGCCCGGCATGCTCCACGGCACCGGGGTCTTCAGCGCCCAGTCGATCTTCAGCGTCGGGGCGTCCCACTGGAAATGCGCAAGGTCCTCGACGAACCGGCGCGGCAGGTGGTTGCCGCCGACCAGCGCGTTGAACAGGACCGGGGCCACGACGTCGGCGAGAACGCCGCGGCGCGCGGTGATGACCTCGCCCGTTTCCAGCCGCACCCCGCGGGCGGCGCCGTCGGCCAGGACGACCTGCTCGACCGCAGCCGACAGCCGCACCGATTCGCCGGCGGATCGCAGCCGGGTTTCCAGCGCCTCGCTCAGCTGCCCGGATCCCCCTACCGGGACGGGGAATCCGTAGGTTTGACCGAGCATGCTCAACAACCAGCCGTAGACCCCGCTGCCCGCGCCGTCGGGGGACAGGTCGGCATGCAGCGCATTTCCGGCCAGCAACATTCCCGCGCCCTCGCCGTCGAATCGCTCGTCCTGCAGGCGCCGTACGGACAGGACACCCAGGCGGGCCATCCGTACGGTGTCGGCGAGTCCGAGGGCGTGGACCAGGCGGGCGGCGGGCACTACCGGCGGAAACGGGCGGAACAGCGTGTCGAGCAGGTGCGGTCTCGCGACGTCCCATTGCGCGACCATCGCCCGCCAGGCGGCGCCGTCACCGCGGCCGAACTGCTCGACCGAGGCGGCCGTCTGGTCGATGTCACGGGAGAGGACCACCGCGCGGTCGTCCGGGAAGACATGCGCGAGCACGCTGGGCGCATGCGACCAGGTCAGGCCGTACCTCTCGAGCTCGAGATCGGTGAGCGCCGGTGACGCTGCCGCGAGGGGATGGAACGCGCTGAACAGATCGGACACGAAACCCGGGGCCGTCACTTCGGCGGACCGGACCGCACCGCCGATGTGGGCCGTCGCCTCACATACGACGACGTCCCAGCCGGCGTCGGCCAGCACGTTGGCCGCGACCAACCCGTTGTGCCCGGCGCCGATGACCACCGCGTCCGGTGCGTCGTCGCGGCGCGCACCCGAGGCGACCGCGCCCCGATCGCCTCGCCTGCCGGTCGACATGCGCAGACCCTACGGCTCGGCCGGTCAGCGACGCGTGGCACGGCGACAGCGGACCGGGCCTAGGCACGACTCGACGGCGTAAGCGAGACTTGCCAGGTGGACGGCGCGCCCGACGACGCCAGCGCAATCGCCGCGCTGCGGTCTCGCAACGAGGTTGTGGTCGGGCAGGTGGTGGCGGCGTGGACACCGGGCATGCTTCGGCTGGCGCGCGCCCACACGACGAGTGACGCCGCGGCCGAGGACGTCGTACAGGACGTCTGGGTCACCGTCCTCACTAAGCTCGACAGCTTCGAGGGCCGCAGCGCGCTGCGTACGTGGGTGCTCGGCATCGTCGTCAACACCGCCCGCGGCGCCGGACGGCGGGAGCGCCGCACCCTCCCCTTCTCAGCCGCCTGGCGCACCGAGCGGGAGGACGGGCGGACGCCGGCGGTCGACCCGACCCGGTTCGATGCCCGATCCGGCGCGTGGGCCTTACCGCCGCTGCGCTGGGACCTGTTGCCCGAGGAGCAGCTGGCCGCCGCGGAGCTGCGCGCCGTGATCGACACCGCACTGGCGGCCTTGCCGGCGCGACAACGGACCGTCATGACCGCCCGGGACTTCCTCGGGTTGTCGGTAGCGGAGGTCGCCGCACTGTACGGACTCAGTGACGGTAATCAGCGGGTGCTGCTGCACAGGGCCCGCAGCAAGGTTCGGGCCGTCGTCGAGCACTACGCAGCTACCAGCATCGGAGTGCCGGCTCCGGCGGCGGCGATACCGGAAAGAGCATTCCTGACCGGTTCCGCCAGCCGACGTCGGCCGGCCCGTCCCAGCCGGCATGAGCCGGTAGCGTGCCGGCAGCTCGTCGAGCTGGTGACCGACTATTTCGAGGGCGCGCTCGACCCCGCACTACGAAACCTCGTCGAGGCGCATCTTGCCGACTGTCACGACTGCAACGGCTACGTCGCTCAGGTACGGCGCGTGCTGGACGTCACGGCCGACCTCGCGCCGACCGCGACGCCAGAATTCATCGCCCAACTCGCCGTTGCGCTACGGAACGCAACAATTCGAGCCTGAAGCGTCAGAATCTCAGCCGGCTGACCGGGCGTGCGCGACCAGGCCGAGCACGTCCGCGGGCAGCAGGCGACCAATTGCGCCGGTGGAGTAGACCGCAACAAGCACGGAGCCGTCCGGCGTGAGAACGAAGCCGGTGGATTGCAGATACGCCGGCTCGTCGTTGGTGAAACAACCCAGCGCCTCGGCCACCTCGCCGGCGTCGGCGCCGTATGCGACCGGAAACATCAGCTGATTCTTCTCGACAAGCGCGGCACCCGTAGCCCCGTCGTCGACGGAGAGCGCGATGACCTTGATCTGCTGTTCCTCCAGCGCCTCGGTGGCGCGCGAAAACGCGCCCAACTGGGCGTTGCAATACGGGCACCACGACCCACGATAGACCAGCACAACCCCGAAAACGCCGGCCAGATCCGCGGGCAGCGAGACCGACCCGCCGCCTACCCGATTCAGTGTCAGGTCCGGGAAATGATCCTCGGCGTCCAGCAATGTCATCGACGATCCCACCCTCCTGACGGCGCTCTCGCCGGCACCGGCAAGGGACCGGCCATCACGCATGAGTGCCGGCAGGCAGCCCTGCGTTACGCGGTGACCCACAGCGAGTGAATCTGTAACGCGCGGCCCTCTTTCGGCACCAATTGTCAGTCGGCCCCGGAATCGCCCGGGCGATGGAGGAGAGGATC
>JBPCOR010000217.1:0-4199 GCA_051000035.1 Mycobacteriales bacterium
CGTGCTGCTTGCCGAAGATGTAGGCGAAGTGCACGCCCTCGGTGTAGCTGCCGCCCTCCATCGCCATCCCGTAGACGCCCTTGCTCGGGTCGGTCAGCGTCTTCGCCGACGTGACCAGGTCCTCCCAGGTCGTCGGCGGCTGGAGCCCGGCATCGGCGAACATCGACTTGTTGTAGTAGAGCCCGTAGACCAGACCGAGGTAGGGCACCGAGGTCGGGTCCTTGCCCTCCGCGCCGCCGGTCTTGATCGCGGCGTCGACGAACTTGGCCTTGCCGCCGATGCTGTCGAACTCCTTGCTGCCGAACGGCATGAACGCGCCGGTCGCCTGCAGCGAGGGGGCCCATGTGTTCCCGATGTTGAGCACGTCGGGTCCCTGGCCGCTGGTCGTCGCGGCGAGGATCTTGCTGTAGAGGTCCGGCCAGCCGATCACCTGGAGCTTGACCTTGATGCCGGTCTGGTCCTGGAACTTCTTCAGCACCGGGGTGAGGTTGGTCTTGTCCGCGGCCAGCGACGGCGACTGGTTGCTGGCCCAGTAGGTCAGCGTCTTCGCGTCGCTCGCGGAGCTCGACCCGCCTCCCCCGCACGCGGCGGTCGTCGCGGCCAGGGTCAGGACGGTCATCGCGGTGGCAGCCAGTCGCTTGTTCACAGCGCCTCATCTCGGGACAGGGGTGTCGGTGCCGCCATCAGATCACTTAACCGGGTAAGTGAACAGCGCCACCCTCTGCCGTTATCGAACTGTGACCTCAGTGCTCCGAGCCTCGCAGCCGGGCTCAGTCGGGCGCCGGCGCGGTGCTGTCCCGGGTGACCAGCTCCGAGGCGGGCAGCTGCTGCGGCCCGCGGTTGCGTCCCTCGACCAGGTCGATCAGGGTGCTGGCCGCGAGCGCCCCGTAGCCGATGTTGTCCCGTCGCAGCGCGGTCACGGACGGGCGCAGCAACGTGGCCAGCTGGGAGTCGTCCCAGCTGAGCACGGACAGCTGTCGCGGCACGTCGACCCCGCTCTCGATCGCCGCGGTGAGACCGGAGGCGGCCATCACGTCGCTGCCGTAGAGGATCGCGGTGGGTCGCTCGTCCTCGCCGGCGGCCAGCAGGCGCTGCGTCTGCGTCGCCGCCAGCGGCCCGGCGTACGCGCCCTCGATCGTCTGCCCCTCCATCGCGCGACGAGCCGCCGCCCGACGTACGCCTCGGCGGCGGGCGCGCTCGTGCACGAACTCTGTGGGGCCGCTGATGTGCGCCACCCGCACGTGACCGAGCGCGTGCAGGTGCTCGACGGCCTGGTCCGCGTCCGCCGCGTGGTCGGTCCACAGCGAGGGCATCTCCCAGTCCCGCAACGGCCCTCCGCACAGCACCGCCGGGATGTTCAGCTCCCGGACCGGACCGACGCGCGGGTCGCGGAACCGCTCGTCGAGCAGGATCACGCCGTCGATGCGCCGCTCCCCCCACCACCGCCGGTAGGTGCGGATCTCCTCGTCGGGGTGGTCGCCGATCACTCGCAGCAGCAGGCTGGAGCCGCGCTCGGCCAGGACCTCCTCCACACCGGCGAGCAGGTGCACGAAGAACGTCTCGAAGGTCAGCAGCTCGGGCGGTCGGGACAGCACCAGACCGACCACCCCGGTCTCCGCACCGGTCAGGGCGCGCGCGCTGCTGCTGGGGTACCAGCCCATCTGCTCCGCCGCGGCGAGCACCCGCTGCCGGGTGTCCGCGCCGACACCGGGGCGGCCGGTCAGCGCGTAGGAGACCGCCGCCTTGGAGATCCCGAGGTCGCGCGCGATGTCGGCGATCGTCACGCGGGTGCCTGCGCGCGGCGGCTCCGGGACCCTGGTCGACACGGAACGGGAGTCTACTGATCCGTTTCAGTGACGTCGTCGCATGGTGCGGACTACCGGTGAGTCAGCGGGTGTAGAGCACCTTCACCCGGTCGTCGCGCAGCCAGAGGCCGGCCCAGACGACGACGCCGGTGCCGACTGCGAAGAAGACATTGAACACCGGCTGCTGGTAGCTCAGGTTCACGGCCGTGGCACCACCCAGGTAGCAGGTGAGCAGCACGGCTCCCAGGATCGCGGTGCGCGGCACCAGGTAGAGCACGAGGCAGACGGCCTCGACGCACCCGATCAGGAACGCGAAGTACGACGGCTGGCCGAGCTTGCTGGTGGCCTCCTGCACCTCGGACACGTTGAGCAGGTGGATCACGGTGTCGAAGCCCAGGAACAAGGTGACGAGGGCGGTCACGACCAGTCCCGCCTTGGCGGCACGGGCCTTCGTGGGGGTGGACCTGGTGGTCGGCGAGGCGGTGAGAGTGGTCATCAGGTGCTCCTGGGTCAGGGTTAGGTCTGTGCAGGAGAAGACCGCCCTGGGGCCAGGAACTCATCGAGTGCACGCGTCCATCGGGGCGCGCTCCATCCGCCGTCGAGCCGACCATCGACGACGGGGACGCCGGCTGGTCGGGTGGCACGTCGGGCAGTGTCGGCGACGACAGGTCACTCGCGGTAGGGCCGGAAGAACGCGCGCAGCTCCTCGGCGTACAGCTCGGGCTCCTCGAACGGCGCGAAGTGCCCGCCACGCGCCGGCTCGGTCACGCGTACGACGTTGGCTGTGCGCTCGAGCCAGGCCCGGGGCGGGCGGACGATGTCGCCGGGGAAGAGCGAGAACCCGGACGGCACCTCGACCCGGCGGGCGTGCTGCGCGAGCGGGATGGCGGCGTTGGCGCCGTACATCCGCATCGAGGAGGCGATGGTGGTCGTCAGCCAGTAGATCGTGACGTTCGTGAGGATCTCGTCCTTCGTGAAGCGCCGCTCGATGTCACCGTCGCAGTCGCTCCAGGCGCGGAGCTTCTCGACGATCCACGCGGCGAGCCCGACGGGCGAGTCGGTGAGCCCGAACGCGGCGGTCTGCGGTTTGGTGCGGTGGATGGCGCCGTAGGCGCCCTCGGTCGCACCCCACGCGGCCGCACCCTCCAGCCACGCGCGCTCCTCCGGCGCCAGCTCTGTCGGGTCGACGATGCTGACCGGCACGCCCGCGTCGGTGTGGTGCACGGCCACGACCCGGTCGGGGTGGTCGAGTCCCAGGTAGCGGCTCACGTGACTGCCGATGTCCCCACCGGCCGCGCCGAAGCGCGGGTAGCCGAGGACGCTCATGAGCTCGGCCCACAGGGCGGCGACCGCGATGGAGTTGAGCGGCGGACCGGTAGGGCGGTCGGAGTATCCGTAGCCCGGCATGTCGGGCACGACCACGTCGAACGCGTCGGCCGGGTCGGCGCCGTGCGCGCCGGGGTCGGTGAGAAGCGGGATGACCTTGGTGTAGCGCCAGAACGAATCCGGCCAGCCGTGGCTGAGGACCAGCGGCAGGACGGGACCGCCCGGCGCGACGGCCCGGACGTGTACGAAGTGAATTCCCAGACCGGTGAGCTGGTCGCCGAGCGGGACGCGGAAGCGGGGCAGCCGGGCCAGCGCCGCCTCCTGCGCCGGCCAGTCGAACCCGTCCGCCCAGTAGGCGACCAGCTCGCGCAGGTAGGCGAGGTCGGTCCCGAGCGACCATCCAGCGTCCTCGGGCGAGTCCGGCCAGCGCGTCGCGCGCAACCGCGTACGGAGGTCCTCGAGCGCCGCGGCGGTGGCCGGCGCAGTGAATGGTTCGGGGTGGGGCAGGGCGTCCGACACGGGACGGATCCTATTCGCCCTCGATGCCAGTCTGGGGCGCGCTGCTCCGGTGGTGTGCGCGGGCGCTGGCATACAGACAGACCGCGGCCGCGGCCGCCAGGTTGAGACTTTCGGCCCGCCCGTAGATCGGTATGCGGACGCACCGATCGGCGGCGGCGAGCACCGAGTGCGGCAAGCCGTGCGCCTCGTTGCCGAACACCCAGACCGTCGGTGCGGACAGCTCGGCGTCGTCGAGTTCGCTGCTGGCCTCGCCGCTGGTGGCCAGCGTGGTCAGTCCGTCGGCGGCCGCACGTGCCAACAGCTCGGACGTGGCGACCGGCACCACCGGCAGGTGGAACAGGCTCCCGGCGCTCGCACGAACCGCCTTGCCGCCGAACGGATCGGCGCCGCCGTCGACCAGAACCGCATCGGCCCCGGCCGCATCGGCAGTGCGGATGATCGCGCCGAGATTGCCGGGCTCATTCGGCTCGACCAGCACGACGAGCAGCCGTGGCCCGCGGGTGAGGACATCCTCGACGCTCACCGCCGGCACGCGGCACACCGCCACCA
>JBPCOR010000256.1:0-4148 GCA_051000035.1 Mycobacteriales bacterium
GCCGGCCCGCGAGCTGGCTCTCGATGACCCCGAAACGCCGCATGCCGTCCTGGGGCAGGTAGATCCTGCCGGCGGCGTAGTCCTCGGCGACGTCCTGCCAGTGCTCGACCAGCTGCAGGGCGGTGCACACCGAGTCCGAGAGCAGCAGCCGCTGCGGGGTCGCCGCATCGAAGACGCCGAGCACCAGGTGCCCGATCGGGTTGGCCGACAGGGTGCAGTAGTCGCGCAGCTCGGCGTAGCTCTCGTACCGGAGCACGGTTTGGTCGGTGCGGTTCGCCTGCACCAGCCGATGGAACGGGTCGAGTGGAAGGTGGCACGCCCGCACCGTGGGCGCGAGGTCGCGCAGGACGGCCAGGGCCGGCGGGGTCGGCCCGACCAGCCGGTCGATGTCGTCGTCGACCACGTCCAGCAGCCGGCGCCGGTCACCCGGTGCCTCGTCTCCGACGTCGTCGACGAGCCGGGCGAACGCATACAGGGCAAGCAGGTGCGAGCGCTGGGCCCGGGGGAGCAGTCGGCTGGCGACCGCGAAATTCTCGTGTGCCGCCTTGTCCTCCATCGAGGCGATGGTGCTGCCGGCATCCAGCCAGCCGGCGGCGGCACCGGACGGCGGCGACGAGGCGCCGGTCGGGTTGTCACCGTGGCCGACCACGCGGGGCGCCCTCCCTTCCAGCTCGCTGTGGTGGTGCCGGTGCCGGTGTCGTGGTGGTCCTGGCATGACGGCGGCGCCGTCCGGTCGATGGCCCGGAGCGTGCGCCATCAGGTTAGTGCTCCGCGGGTCCATGCTGGTGCGCCCGGCCCGCCGGCGCGACTCGATTTGTTCTCATGGCGACCCACCGCACGCCCTCGGAGAAACCGGTTTGTTAGCATCAAGCAAGTAATTTACCCCGCAGCGGTCGCCCGCCGCACGCGGGTGGCGGGTTGCGTAACCAGAGACAAGACGACGAGACACAGAACGCAGGGAGATCCGTGCGAGCAGACAAGACCGAATCCGAGCAGGGCGACAGCGCGGCGACACCGAGGGGTCTGGGTGGCGCGGCCCGCGGCTGGCGAGCCCGCGAGCAGGCCAGGACGATCGCCCGGCGCGAGGCGCTTCGCGACGATCCGCACTACAAGTGGATCGCGCTGTCCAACACCACGCTCGGCGTCCTGATGGCGACGATCAACTCCTCGATCATGGTGATCGCGCTACCGGACATCTTCGACGGCATCGAGCTGGATCCGCTCAAGCCGAGCAACGTGAGCTACCTGCTCTGGCTGATCCTCGGCTTCCTGGTGGTGACCGCCGTCCTGGTGGTGAGCCTCGGCCGGATCGGTGACATGTACGGCCGGGTGAAGATGTACAACCTCGGCTTCTTGATCTTCACCGTCTTCTCGATCCTGCTGTCCGTCACCTGGATGCAGGGCACCGCCGCGGCGTGGTGGTTGATCATCATGCGGATCCTGCAGGGCGTGGGCGGGGCATTCCTGTTCGCCAACTCCTCGGCGATCCTGACCGATGCCTTCCCCGCCGACCAGCGCGGCCTCGCGCTCGGCATCAACGCCGTGTCCGCGATCGCCGGCTCGTTCCTCGGACTGGTGCTCGGTGGCCTGCTCGGCCCGATCGACTGGCACCTCGTGTTCGTCGTGTCCGTGCCGTTCGGTCTGTTCGGCACCGTATGGGCCTACCTGAAGCTGCAGGACACCGGAGTCCGGCAGCCCGCCAAGCTGGACTGGTGGGGCAACGTCACCTTCGCCGTGGGCCTGATCGCCGTCCTGGTCGGCATCACCTACGGCATCCAGCCCTACGGCGGTCATAACATGGGCTGGACCAACCCGATGGTGCTGACCGAGATCATTGGCGGGGTGGCCGTTCTGATCGCCTTCGCGATCATCGAGATGCGGGTGGCGGACCCGATGTTCCGGCTGCCGTTGTTTCGTATCAGGGCATTCACGGCGGGCAACGTCGCAAGCCTGCTGGCAGCCCTCGGCCGTGGCGGTCTGCAGTTCATCATGATCATCTGGCTGCAGGGGATCTGGCTGCCGCTGCACGGCTTCAGCTTCTCCGAAACGCCGCTGTGGGCGGGTATCTACCTGCTCCCGCTGACGGCCGGCTTCCTGATCGCAGCCCCCATCTCCGGCGTGCTGTCCGACCGCATCGGCGCCCGGCCGTTCGCGACCGGCGGCATGATCCTCGCGGCGGGGAGCTTTCTGCTGCTGAACTTCCTGCCGGTGGACTTCTCCTATCTCGCGTTCGCCGGGATCCTGGTGGTCAACGGCCTGGGCATGGGGCTCTTCGCCTCGCCGAACCGCGCGGCGATCATGAACAGCCTGCCGCCGTCGCAACGCGGCGCCGGCGCCGGCATGGCGGCGACGTTCCAGAACTCCGCCACGGTGCTGTCGATCGGCGTGTTCTTCTCGCTGATGATCCTGGGACTGTCCAAGCGCCTGCCCACACAGCTGTACGCCGGCCTCACCCAGCAGGGCGTGTCGTCCCAGACGGCACACCAGCTGTCGACGCTGCCGCCGGTGAGCACGCTGTTCGCGGCCCTGCTCGGCAAGAATCCGATCCAGACGCTCCTCGGGCCCAAGGTCCTCGATTCGTTGCCGAAACACAACTCGGACTACCTGACCGGACGACAGTTCTTCCCAACCCTGATCTCCGCGCCGTTCCAGGACGGGCTGCGGGTGGCGTTCATCTTCGCGATCATCGCCTGCCTGGTGGCCGCCGTCGCGTCGTACCTGCGCGGCGGGAAGTACCACTACGTCGAGGGAGCAGAGCACGGCCGCAAGTACGTCGCCGATCTGCAGCGTGCGGCGGAGGCCGCCCATGGGCAGCGTGCGGCACCCGGCGTCAGGTCCATTCAGCCGTCCGGACGGGCGCTGGAACAGTGAGCGGCGCCGCCGTGACCTCCGGGCGCGTCGACGCCAGCATCGCCGGGCAGGTCCAGCTCGCCGGGCGGGTGCGGGTGGCCGTCGGCCGGCTGAACCGGCGGCTACGGCTCAGCCCGGGCGGCGACGGCCTGACCTCGACGCAGCTCTCGGCGCTGGTGTCGGTGGAGAAGCACGGTCCGCTGCGCATCGGTGACCTCGCCGCGCAGGAGCGGATCGCGCCCCCGACGATGACCCGGGTGGTCGCCGGGCTGGTACGCGAGGGGCTGATCGCCCGGCGACCCGATCCCCCCGACGGACGCGCCTGGCAGGTCGCCTTGACGTCCCGGGGCACCCGGCTGCTCGAGCGGGGCCGGGCCCGCGGCACCAGCTTCATCGCCACCGCGCTCGCGCACTGCACGCCCGAGCAGCTCGCGGCCCTGGACCTGGCCCTGCCGGTCCTGGAGAGCATCGCCGCCGACGACAACTGCGGACGCCCCCCGGCCTAGCGCCCGTGGCGACGGCATCATGAGCGCGATCAACGTCAAGATCGATCCCGCCCACACCGAGCACGACGGTGCCGGAGTCAGCGCGCGTTGCCGGCGAGCAGCGCCGCGAGCTGGCTTCTGGAGTCGATGCCGAGCTTCAGGTAGACGTGAGAGAGGTGGTATTCGATCGTCTTGACCGACAGGACCAGCTCGTGCGCGGTGTCCCGATTGCTGCGACCGGCCGCGACGAGCTGGGCGACGGCGAGCTCCTGCGGTGTCAGCCGCGGTCGGCGCTCCGTCGCTGCGCCGGGGAGCATCGGGAAGTCCGACTCCAGGCTGCGCAGGAATGGCCGGGCTCCGAGCCGGCGGTACGTCGCACGGGCTTCGGCCACCAGCGTCGCGGCCGACTCGGTACGGCCCGTACGTAAGTACAACCGGGCACACGCCTGCTGCAGGCGCGCCTGGTCCAGTGGGATTTCCGAGCCGCCCGGACGGGCGAGCGCGAGGGTGAATCCCGCCTCGGCGGCGTCGTCGTCGCCGCGGGCGGCGAGTAGTTCTCCGCGCAGCCGAGCCGTTTTCAGCTGGGTGAACGGCGAGGCGGGCTCGTCGATCGCGTCGAGTTGCGCCCCCGCCTCGGCGTACCGGCCAACCGCCAGCAGAGCGTCGATATACAGCGGCGACCACGGCACGATGTCCGGCGGGACGGTGGCGATGATGCCGGGGTAAGCCGCGAGTACCGGCTCGATCGACGCGACGACCCGGCCGTAATCGGCCGCCGCCGCCGCGGTGGCCGCCGCCGCGGTGGCCGCCCAC
>JBPCOR010000265.1:0-10673 GCA_051000035.1 Mycobacteriales bacterium
CTGATCCGCCCCGAGGTCGCGGGCACCAGGTGCAGCAGGGCCCGGCCCAGGGTGGTCTTGCCGCTGCCGGATTCGCCGACCAGGCCGAGCACCTCACCGCGCCGCAGTGTCAGCGTGACACCGTCGATCGCCTTCACCGATGCTCCCGCGCGGCCGCGTAGACGGCTCGCGAACCCGCCCTTGAGGGCGAAATGCACGCGCAGGTCATCGAACCGCACGAGCGGGTCGTAGGGCGCGACCATGTCGGGGTTCGTGGCGACCGGCTCAGGCTTCGTCGGCAAGGTCGATCTCCCCCCGCGGCATGGGTATGCGATCGTCGTCGTCGAAGACACCGACCGGGCCGTGCAGCCAGCAGGCCACCCGCGTACCCGCCGCCGTCTGCACCTCGCGCGGCTCGTGCGCGGCGCAGCCACGCATGGCATCGGGGCAGCGCGGGTGAAACCGGCAGCCGCTCGGCGGATCCACCAGGTCCGGCGGCGCGCCGGGGATGTAGTGCAGCTCGGTCGTCGCGAGGGAGATCGTCGAGGCGAGCAGTTCCCGGGTGTAGGGATGGGAGGGCTCGGCGAAGACGTCGCGCGCGTCGCCGACCTCGGCGAGCTTCCCGGCGTACATGACGGCGACCCGATCGCAGGCCTCCGCAACGATGCCGAGGTTGTGGGTGATGAGCAGGAACGCCGTGTCGAAGTTGCGGCGCACGTCGGCGAGGATGGACAGGATCTGTGCCTCGACCAGCACGTCCAACGCCGTGGTCGGCTCGTCGGCAACCACGAATTTCGGCCGCAGCACCAGGGCCAGCGCGATCATGATCCGCTGCCGCATGCCGCCGGAGAATTCGTGCGGGTAGTCCCGGAAGCGGGTGGGCGGGATCCCCATCGCAGCGAGCGTGTCGACGGACCGCTTGCGGATCTGCTCCTTGGACAACCTGCGCTCGTGCGCACGCAGGGTCTCGGTGAAGTGGTCGCAGACGCGCATCAGCGGATTGAGCCGGGTCATCGGCTCCTGGAAGATCAGTCCGAGTTCCGGTCCGCGCAGCGACCGCAGCTCCCGCTGCGAGCAGCGCAGCAGGTCACGGCCGTCGAAGACGACCCGGCCGCCGGCCTTCGCGCCCGGCGGCAGCAGCCCGAGCAGCCCGCGCCCGAGGGTCGACTTGCCACAGCCCGATTCGCCGACCAGGCCGAGGACCTCGCCCGTTCGCAGGTCGAAACTCACCCCGTCGACGGCCTGCACCGCACCGCGGTCGGTGCCGTAGTAGACCCGCAGGTCACGCACCGACAGGACGGCGTCGGCCGGGATCGGGCGGGCCGGACGAATCGTCGCCGGCGCGGTCACGGCGACGGCTCCGCCGGCTCGGGCAGCCGGACCTTCATCATCGGCCGGCGGCGCAGCACCGGGTTGACGACGTCGTTGAGACCTTCACCGACCAGGGTGAGCCCCAGCACGAGCAGCACGATCGCACCACCCGGGAAGACCGCGGTCCACCAGACCCCGGAGGCGACGTCGGGGATCGCCTTCTGCACGTCATAGCCCCACTCGGCGGCGACCGTCGGCTGGACGCCGTAGCCGAGGAAACCCAACCCCGCCAGGGTCAGGATCGCGTCGGCGGCGTTCAGGGTCGCGATGACGGGCACGGTCTGGATCACGTTGGAGAAGATGTACCGCGAGACGATCGTCACCGGCCGCGCGCCGAGCGCCCGCGCCGCGTCGACGTAGGTCTCCTGCTTGACCGACAGCACGCTGTTGCGGACCACCCGGAAGTACTGCGGCACGTAGACGGCGGTGATCGCCACCGCCGCGGTCACGATCCCGCCGCCGAGCGGCGAGGACTGCAGCAGGAAGGAGATCACGATCGCGAGCAGCAGGTAGGGAAACGCGAAGAGGGTGTCCATCACCAGGACCAGCAGCCGGTCGACGATCCCACCGATCCAGCCGGAGATCAGGCCGAGCAGCACCCCGGCCGCGACGGCGAGGACCAGCGAGAGCAGCACCACCTGCAGTTCCGTGCGGGCACCGTAGATGACGCGGGCGAAGACGTCGTACTGCGAGACGTTGGTCCCGAACCAGTGCGCGGCCGAGGGATGGCCGGTCTTCGGGAACGGCGTGCCGTTGCTGCGGTAGCTGGTGAAGGAGTACCGGGCGATCAGCGGCGCGAACACCGCCATCGCGACGAATAGCGCGACGATGCCGATCCCGGTCCACAGCAGCCACTTCGGCAGCCCCCGGGCCGCGCGGATCGGTGCGAGGGTGCGCCGCAACCGGCCCCCCGGGCCACGCCCGCCCGGGCCGCGCGGGAGGACGGCGGCCCGCGTCTCCGGCGCCGCGCCCACGTTCGCGGTCACCGGGCCGCACCTGCCCTCGCTGTGCCGATGCGCCTCACGAGTACCTCACCCGCGGGTCGGCCCAGGCGCTCAGCAGGTCGATGAGCAGGCTGATCGCCACCACCACCAGCGCGAAGACGGTGATGATGCCCTGCACGGCGGTGTAGTCGCGCAGGTTCAGGTAGTTGATCAGCGCCTGCCCGATACCCGGCCAGTTGAATGTGACCTCGGTCAGCACCGCACCGGACATGAGCAGCGCGGCATGCAACCCGACGACGGTGATGACCGGTACCAGCGCGTTGCGGAAGGCGTGCCGGACGACGACGCGCCGCTCGACGATGCCGCGCGCCCGGGCCGCCTCGACGTAGTCGCCACGCATCGTCTGGATGACGTTGACCCGCACCAGCCGGATGAAGACGCCGGAGATCAGCAGGCCCAGGGTGAACGCCGGCAGCACCAGGTGCTTGACGACGTCGACCAACGCGCTGCCGCTGCCGTCGATGAGGGCGTCGATCAACAGGATGTTCGTGTGCGGTTTCAGCGAGAAGGCGAGGGTCAGCTGATCGGCCTGCCCGTTGCTCGGCAGGACGGCGAGCCACTTGGCGAAGATGAGCTGGCTCAGCAGGCCGGTGAGGAAGACCGGCGCTGCATAGACGACGACGCCGAAGGTGCGGGCACCCAGGTCGAACCAGCCGTCTCGAAACCGGCCAGCCAGCATCCCCACCGGCAGGCCGACGCCGATCGCGATCAGCAGCGCGACGATGGTCAGCTCCAGCGTCGCCGCGCCGTTGGTCGCGATGATCGAGGAGATCGAGCGGTTGTCGGTCAGCGTGCGGCCGAAGTTTCCGGTCAGGACCTGTCTGAGATAGCTGCCGTACTGCACGAGGACCGGCCGGTCATATCCTGCGGCATGCCGCCGCTGGTTGATCACCGACTGCGGCACGTGCCCGCCGAGCGCCGCCTGCACCGGATCGCCCGGGGCGACCCGCAGCAGCAGGAAGACCAGCGTGAGCAGCAGCACCACCATCGGTATGACCAGCGCGATCCGCACCAGCAGGTACGTCCGCAGCGAGCCTGCTGAGTGCGCCGCCATGGCCTGTTGGGATCTCCGTTACTGGTGGGCGATTGCCGGTGCGGGGCCGCCTGCGCGCCCGTTACGCGGCGGTCAGGATGACTTCCCGATCAGCCAGTAGCGGAAGGTGTAGGTGGGGTCGAGCGTCGCCGCGACACCCGTCACACCGGTGCGCTGGACCGCGATCTGCTTGCCCTGCCAGATCGGGATGGTGACGGCCTGCTGCGCCCCGATCTTCTGGATAGCGGCGAAGGCGGTGTTGCGGGCCGCCTGGTCGGTCGAGCCGCGTTCCTTCAGGATCAGCGAGTCGACGGTCGGGTTGCTGAAGTGGTCGTTGAGGAACGAGGTCTTCGTGCCGTAGAACGGCGCGACGTAGTCGTCCGCGTCCGGGTAGTCAGGGAACCAGCCGAGCTGGAACACGGGGTACTGGTCGGTCGGATAGGCCTTGGAGTAGTTCTCCCATTCGGTCGACTTCAGGCTGACCGTGAACAGTTTCGTCGCTTCCAGCTGCCGCTTGATCGCGGTGTACATGTCCGACGATGCCTCGCCGTAGTGGGTAGGCGTCCACCACAGGTCCATCTTGACCGGCGTCGGGACGTGCGCGTCGGCCAGGACCTTCTTCGCTGCGGTCGGGTTGGGGGAGGCGCCGTACTGGGTCTTGAACGCCTCGGTGTGGCCCTGCAGCCCGTCGGGAACCATCGAGTACAGCGGCGTGACCGTGTTGTTGTAGACGGTGCTCGCGATCTGCTTGCGGTCGACGACCGAGGCCGCCGCCTGCCGGATGGCGAGCTTCTGCGCCGCGGTGGAGCCGGGCTGCGTCTTGGTGTTGAACACGAAGTAGGAGATCTCCGCGCCCTTGCCCTCGACGACCTGGACACCCTTGCCGGATTCCGTTCGCAGCGAGGCGATGTCGGTCGGCCCGAGGGTGCGGTAGGCCACGTCGGCCTTGCCGCTTTCGATGTCGAGCTTCAGCGTCGAGGCACTGCTGTAGTAGGCGACCACCACCCCGGTGTTGGAGAGCTTCAGGTCGCCGCCGTAGTCGGGGTTGGGGAGCAGGACGAGCTGCTGGCCGGGCTTGTAGCTCTTCATCATGTACGGCCCGGAGCCCACGATCTTGTCGTCGGCCTGGATCTTGGTCGGGGAGAAGACCTTCGAGTCCACGATCGCGTTGCTCGGGTCGGCCAGCACGTAGGGGAACACCGCGAAGGGGTAGGCGAGGGTGAAGACGACCTTGTCCGACCCGACCTGCTTGATGCTCTTCATCGCCGACAGGAGGCTGGACGCGCCGTTCGGCGAGGCGATCTTGACGTTGCGCTGGAAGGAGTAGACGACGTCCTTGGCGGTCAGCGTGTCGCCGTTCCAGAACTTCTGCCCGGACTTGATCGTGCACTGGTAGTGCACCTTGTCGGTGAAGGCGCACGACTGCGCGGCATCCGGCGTGGGCTTGGTGCTGCCGGGCGGGAAGAGCACGAGCGTCTGGTACATCGAGAACATAGGGGTGAACGAGCCGAGGTCGTAGGCGTTGGCCGGATCGAAGGACACCACCTTGTCGGTCGTGCCGATGATCACCGGCTTACCCTCGCCGCCCTTCTTGCCGCTGGGCTGGGTGGTCGGGCCGCTGCTCGCGCTGCTGCTCGAACCGCCCGCGGCGCTGCTGCCGGCGCTGCTGCTGCCGGCGGCACTCGAGCTGGTGGTGGTGCTGCTGCCACCGCCACCGCCACCGCAGGCGGCTGCGACGATCGCGACCGCGGCGAGCGCGGCCGATCCCTGAACGGACCGGCGACGCCGGCAGTTGCGAAGGCCCATGGGTGTACTCCTCGGTCAGCGCACAGCCAGGTCCGGATCGAACCCGGTGAACCGCATTATGCAACCGCACCCGCGACCCGCACGCAATCACCGGGGGGTCACAGCTGGGTCACGCCACTCGGGCTCAGCTCGCCGGCCCCCCCGCGGCGTTCCACCGCCGGATGACGGCGAGCACCTCGCCGATGGTGTCGACGACGGCGTCCGGGCGGCCCTCGGTGGGCCCGAGCTGGTCTGAGGGGATCGCGCTGTGCGGGACGAGGATCGCCCGCATGCCCACCTGCTGCGCGCCGTAGATGTCGTCGAAGAGCCGGTCACCGACGTACACCGCAGCGGCGGGATCGGGGTCACCGACCGCGGCGAGCGCCGCGGCAAACGCGTCCGGATGGGGCTTGATGACGGGGATCTCGCTGGTGTAGACGGCGCCGTCGATCAGGTCGAGCACGCCGTCTCGCCGGAAGATGTCCTCGTGCACCGCCCGCGGCCAGATCGTGTTGGACAAGATGCCGACCGCGATGCCGTCCGAGCGCAGCCCGCCGAACAGGGCCGGCACCTCGGGGTCGGTGATCGTGTGCGGCACCCAGGCGTCGTGGTAGGCCGCCAGGGCGGCCGGGTGACTCGGGCGGGCCGGGTCGGCGCCGGCGGCGGTGACGATCGCGTCGACGGTCGGGCTGGTGTCGTCCTCACGGGCGGACCTCCAGCCGGCGCTGTCGGCCTCGATCAGCGCGTCGAGGAGCGCATCCGGCGGGTCACCGGCCGCCCCAGGGCCAGCGCCGGTGGCGCCGGCGGCGTACGCGTCGACGTAGGCCCGCCAGATCGCGCGTACGTCGACGTCGTGCCACGGCGTGAGCGTCCCGCCCCAGTCGAAGATGACCGCCCGCACCCGCGCCAACGCGCCTGCTCGTCCCCGCGTCTCCCTCACGCCCGCCCGCTCTCCGGCACCCGGTCACCTGTGCGGGTTGGTCAGGAAGGCGCGCGCGATGGGTACGGCGTCGGTATTGCCGGGCGCGTTGCCCTGCAGGAAGACCGCGACCGCGACGTCGCCCTGATAGCCGGCGAACCAGCCGTGGGTCCGGGGCGGGGAGGCGGCGCCGTACTCGGCCGTGCCCGTCTTGCCGGACACCGGGCCACCGGGCACGTCGGAGAGCTCGGTCGCGGTGCCTTCGGTGACCACCGAGCGCATCAGCGGCCGCATCTGGGCGAGCACGGCGGCCTGTGGCGACGCGGGCGGGTGCGCCGCCTTCGCGGGCCGTCCGGCGAGCAGCTGCGGGGTCACCACCGATCCGTGGGCGACGGTCGCTGCGGCGAGAGCCATGGTGAGCGGGCTGACGAGCACCCGGCCCTGCCCGAAACCGTCGGACGCCTGCTCCGCGGCGCTCTCCGGCTCGGGCACCGACCCGGAGAACGACGGGACCGGCAACGACCAGCCCGCGCCGACCCCGAACTGGCCGGCAGTCGCCGACAGCCCGGTCCGAGTGAGTTCACCGGCCAGCCGGGCGAAGGACGTGTTACAGGAATAGGCGAACGCCGTGTGCACCGGCACGGTGCCGAGGTCGAAGGAGTTCTCGTTGTGGATCAGCTTGCCGTCGACGATGATCTGGCCGGGGCACGGCACCGGCGTCGTGGGTCCGGCCACCTTGTGCTCCAGCACCGAGGTGGCTGTGACGATCTTGAACGTCGACCCGGGTGGATACTCCCCCGCCAGACCGATGTCGAACGGCGCCGATTCGCTGGCGGCGTCGGCGAGGATCGCTCCGGTCGAGACCCTGACGGCGACGATCGCCGCCGGCTGCTTCACCGCGGCGCGGGCCGCGTCGACGGCGTTCTGGGTGGCTACGTCGATCGTCGTGCGCACCGCTCGCCCGGCGACCGCGGGGACCCCGCCGATCCTGGTCGGCCCGGTGGCCACGGTGACGCCGGCGGTGCCGGTGAGTCGGCCGTTCAGCGCCTCCTGCAGCCCGGACCGGCCGACGTCGTCGGTGGCGAGGTGGCCCGGGCCGAGCGTCCTCAGCTGATCGGCGGTCGGCCGTCCGACCGTGCCGAGCAGGGTGGGAGCGAATTGCGCGCTCGATGCGAGCAGCCGCGTCCCGGTCTGAAAGACGGTGCCGGGCAGGTTGTGGATCCTGGCTCGCACCGCGTCGTAGGCCGGGCGCCGCAACGTGATCACGGGCACGAACTGGTCCGGCTTGGCCGCCGTCGCCGCGGCGGCAAGCGGTGCCGCGTCGACGTGCAGTGCCGCCGCGAGCGTGCGGGTGAGCGATGGCAGGTCGTGAACCTTGCTGGGCTCGATGCCGACGTCGACCACCGGGAGCCGGGTGAAAAGGGGCCTGCCGTGGTCATCGAGCAGCCCGGCCCGCTCCGGCACCACCCTGGTCGCCGACAGCCCGGACGGCCCGGTGAGCGCGGGATGGATGTCGGCCCGGGCCCAGCGGACCTGCCAGCCCGAGGGTGTCTCGACCAGCGGGAGCGACCCGGTGTAGGTCCACGGACGCGCCACGCCGGTGAACGACCAGCTCGCCGTGAAGGCCGCCGCGCCGGTGCTCCCGTGCACGGTGACCGCTTCGCCCCGAACGGTGAGGGCGGTGGCGTCCAGCGCCTGTCGGGCGGCCCGCAGCGCCTTCGCCGCCCGCGCCGGGGCGGAGGTCAACGCGCCCGCCGCGGCGTCGTCCCCCCGTCCCCACGCCGAGAGATACGCCGACGCACGGGCGGCTGCGGCCGCCGTGTCCGCGGCTTCCGCGGCGTCCGGCTCGGCGCCACCACCGGTGCAGGCCGCGGCGAGCAGCAGGCTCACGGTGGCCACCGGCCCGGCGGCCCGGCGGCGGCACCTCATCATGCCCCCGATCCTCGCAGAGGGCGGCCGCAATGCCGGGCAGCCGGTCGGGCGCGCGTGCCGACCGATGTGTCGGTCGGGCGCATGGCGGCCGTCAGCGCCGCGGCAGCCGGGCCGTGTCGATCTGGTCGTAGTCGCCGTGGCCGTTGCGGATGCCCCCGCCACCGGACCACTGCCACATGAAGGCATGCGCGTTGGCGGACGTCTGGCCGCCGAAGAACCGGGCGCAGGTGCCCCCCGCGCACCAACCCTGCGGGCCGGTCGACACCGACGGGGTCTCCGCCAGGTAGGTCCATTCGTAGGTATTCGGGATCATGCCCTGCGCGCCGGTGCCGAAGATCCCGTCCCAGGCGCCTGATCCGGGGCCGGAGTACACCACGATCGCGTACGAGGAATGCGCGAGGACGTAGGCGTAGTAACCGTTGAACACGGCCCGGTCGACCGTCGGCGAGACATAGTTGGCGACCGGCGAACCGCCGCACTTGCCCGGGTAGATGTGGTTCCAGCCGTTGTCCGTCGCGGGCGCGACACCGGGCAGCTCGACGTCCATCACGATGAACTTGCGCGGGATCGACAGGTGCGCCACGGCGATGTCGTCCAGCGTGCGCTTGGCCTGCGCGGCCCCCCACGCGTACGCCTGGTCGACCGTCGGCGTGCGTCCGGGCGTGGCCGGGTCGACGCCCGGGCCGCCGAGCATCCAGTAGACCGAGCTGCCGACGCCGAGGTGGTAGCGGTAGTAGTTGGCGTTGGCGGCGGCGTAGTCGGTGGCGTTGTAGAACAGCGTCGTCGGGCAGCCCTGCCACCGCGCCCAGCTGCCGACCTCACCGACGTAGCCACCAAGCCTCGCGGGGTATGCGGGCTGGACGTACGGCACGTTGTACGGCGCGCCGCCGCCGACCGTCGGGCCGCTGGAGTCGATGCCGTAGTAGAACCCGGGCGAATCCCCGTCCGGGCGCACGCTCGCGGCCCCGGCCGGGGCGGTGGTGACGGCGAGCGTCAGGACCGCCCCGAGAACGACGGCGACTGACCCGATGAGACGGCGCAACATGCCGCGACCTCCTGGACTAGGGGATGGCGACGGTAGCGCCAACCGACGACGGTAGTGGCGACGGCGAAGGTGTGGACGCGTGAACGCCGGCGCGGGTTGACCCGCGTCGCCGTGCCGCGCGGGACCCACGGTTGGTCAGAACATCACGGAGGCGAATTCACCGACCTGGCGGAAGCCGACCCGCGAGTACGCCGCACGCGCGGCCCGGTTGAAGTCGTTGACGTACAAACTCACCACCGGCGCGACCTCGCGCAGCGAGATGTCCGTGACGGCCGCGGTGGCCGCCGCGCCGACCCCCCTGCCCCGGCGGCCGGGGGCCACCCAGACGCCCTGCAGCTGGCAGGCCGCGCGCGACACCGCGCCGAGGTCGGCCTTGAAGATCACCTCCCCGCCCTCGACCCGCACGAACGACCGGCCGCTGATGATCAGCTCGCGGACCCGCTCGCGGTACATCGACCCGCCGTCGGTCCCGAGCGGCGAGACGCCGATCTCGTCGGTGAACATCCGCACGCAGGCCGGCATCAGGATGTCGAGGTCGAGCAGGGTCGCCCGGCGGACCTCCGGATCCGACCGGACCAGCGGTGGGTGGTCGATCGCGAGCAGCGGTTGGGACTCCCGGATGAGCCGGGCCGGGCCCCAGCGGGGTTCCAGCAGGGTCCACAGGGCCCGCACGTCGGCGGCCGGTCCGACGATCGACGAGCACCGGCGGCCCTGCCGCAGGGCCCGATCGGCGAACGCGTGCGCGGCCACGTCGGCGACGTCGACGGTGCCGGCCGGCACCAGATTCGCCCCGGCAAAGCAGACGGCCCGCAACGGGTCGCCCAGGCCCCACAGCTCGCCGCCGAGCTCCCGCTGGTCGGTCTCGGCCGCCTCGACGCGGGCAGCGATCGCACAGCTGGACACCGGCTGGGCCGCGAGCAGCCGCTGTACAGCCGGCAGGTCGCGGCCGGCCAGCGACCGGGCCCGCACGGCGCCGTCAACGCCCCTGCCGTCCACGAGCATCAGCACACCCGCTTCGCCATGCCGCCCGACCTGCCCCCGATCGGTGGCACGGCCCGCGGCCTGCTCATCGGCTAGCCGACGCTCACGGTGGGCTGCCCGGACGCGTCGCCGGCCTCGCCCATCTGCTCGGCGAGCCGCATGGCCTCCTCGATCAGCGTCTCGACGATCTGCGCCTCCGGGACGGTCTTGATGACCTCGCCCTTGACGAAGATCTGACCCTTGCCGTTGCCCGATGCGACCCCGAGGTCGGCTTCGCGCGCCTCGCCGGGTCCGTTGACCACGCAGCCCATGACCGCGACCCGAAGCGGCACCTCCAAGCCGTCCAGGCCCGCCGTGACCTTGTCGGCGAGGGTGTAGACGTCGACCTGAGCGCGCCCGCAGGATGGGCAGGACACGATCTCCAGCTTGCGCTGCCGCAGGCCGAGTGACTCGAGGATCCCGATGCCGACCTTGACCTCCTCGACCGGAGGCGCCGACAGCGAGACCCGGATCGTGTCACCGATCCCCTCGGCGAGCAGCACGCCGAAGGCGACCGCGGACTTGATGGTGCCCTGAAACGTCGGCCCGGCCTCGGTGACGCCGAGGTGCAGCGGGTAGTCGCAT
>JBPCOR010000015.1:0-9944 GCA_051000035.1 Mycobacteriales bacterium
CGGCGCCCGGTCTACCTGACCCTCCGGCTGACCCGCCCCGGCCCGGCGTAAGACAGGTTTGCGATTATCACGGCATGGCCGCACACGTGGTGGATCTGGCGCAGAAGCTCTCGCTCTTCTCCGAGCACTGGTCACCCAAGGTCGTTGCCCGGCTAAACGACCACGAGATCAAGGTCGTCAAGCTGCGGGGCGAATTCGTCTGGCACCGGCACGAGGCCACCGACGAGCTGTTCTTCGTGATCGACGGACACCTCACCATCCAACTGCGTGACGGTGACGTGACGCTCGAGCCCGGCCAGCTCTGCGTCGTACCACGCGGCACCGAGCATTGCCCGCGCGCCGACGGCGAGGTGCACGCGATGCTGATCGAGCCCGCCGGCGTCATCAACACCGGTGACGCCGGCGGCCCGATGACGGCCGGCGGCCCGATGACGGCCGGCGGCCACGACGACTCGCTCAGCTGATGACGGGCCGGCGGCCCGATCGCTCGCGCACCACGTGGGCGGGGATTCCGGCCGCGACGGCGTAGGCGGGAATGTCGTCGTTGACCACCGCGGCTGCCGCGATCACCGCACCGCGGCCGATGCGCACACCGCGCAGCACGACGGCCTTGGTGCCGATCCACACCTCCGGGCCGATCCGCACCGGTGCGGTCACGATGCCCTGATCCTTGATCGGCCGGGTGCGATCGCCGGTGCGATGGTCGAAATCACAGACGTAGACGTCGTCGGCGATCAGCGTCGCCGCGCCGAATTCGATGTCCAGATAGCCGTTGACCGTGACATCGGCGCCGAAGACGGCCTTGGCGCCGATCCGCATCGTGCCCTCGTGGCAGCGGATGGACGTCCCCGCGCCGATGTGGACCCACGGGCCGATGATGAGCCGGCCGAAGCCCCGCCGCGCCCGCACCCTCGCGCCGCGACCGAGGAACACGAATCCCTCGGTCACGATGTGCGGGTACCGCAGCCGCAAGGCGGCGAACCGCAGGCAGCAGCGCAGGTGCCACGGCGTCCACGCCCGGTGCGCAACCACCCAGCGCAGCGAGGCAAGCGTGAGGAACCTCGCCTGCCGCGGGTCGCGCCGCTCGCCAACCACGGTCCCCCACCCTACTGTCGGCATAATGGCGCGGCACAGACCGGGAATCGCGTTGTGTCAGGGCTTCTACGCCGACGTGGTGGCCGGGATGCTGGCCCCGTGGCGGCACGAGGCGGCGCTGCTCGGCTGGGGCTCGGACGTTCTCGGCTACGATACGGCGCGCTCGACCGACCACGGCTTCGGGCCGCGGCTGCTCGTCTTCGGCGCTGCGGCTGATCTGGATCCGATGCGCGCCGCGCTCGACCGCGGCCTGCCGGATCGCTACGGCGGTCACCCGGTGCGGTTCGGCTGGGATGACGTGCCGGTCGCTCATCACGTTGGCGTGCACGACCTGAGCGGGTGGCTCACCGGTCAGCTCGGAGCAACCCCCGGCCCAGGTCTGTCCACCATGGACTGGTTGGCCACGCCGCAGCAGCGCTTGCTCGGCGTGGTGCGGGGAGCCGTCTTCGCCGACCCCGACGGCCGGCTGCGGAGCATCCGCGGGGCGCTCGGCTGGTATCCGGACGATCTGTGGCGCTGGCTGCTCGCCTGCCAGTGGCGCCGGATCGAGCAGGAGGAGTCGTTCGCCGGTCGAACCGCCGAGCTCGGCGACGATCTCGGCGCGCGCCTGCTCGTCGGCCGCCTCGGCACCGAGGTGATGCGCCTCGCCTTCCTCTACGAGCGGCGGTACCGGCCATACCAGAAGTGGCTTGGCACGGCGTTCTCCAAGCTCGCGATCGCACCGATGCTGCAGCCGGTGCTGCACGCTGCCGTCCGCGCCGGCGACGCCGCCGAACGGGAGGGTGCACTGGTCGCGGCGTACGAGACCATGGCCCGCCGCCACAACGACAGCGGGCTCACCGAGCCGATCGACCCGACCGCACGGCGGTTCCACAGCAGGCCCTACCGGGTGATCGGCGCGGACCGTTTCGCCGGCGCGCTGCGGGCGACCGTCTCCGCTCGGTGGTTGCGATCACTTCCGCCGATCGGCTCGGTCGACCAGTGGGCCGACTCGACCGACGTGCTCGACGGGCCGGCCGGCACCCCCACCCGCGCCGTCTACGCCGCACTCGGCGGTCGGCCGCCGGGGAGCAGCGCGTTGTAGAAGAGCCCTTCCGGCACGACTCGGGCGAGAAGCCGCTCGTCGACGGCGGCGAGCCGCAGCCAGCTCCGGTAGCAGAACATCGCCCACCACATGCCGCCGAGTTTGTCCTTCGGTACGGCGTATTCCAGCGTGCGCGCCGGCCAGCCGAACCACGCCGCGGTCAGTTCCTCGGTGCGCACCAGCACGTCGACCGCCCCCGCACATACCGCGATGCGGCGCAGCGCATCCGGGGCGAACGTGTGCAGGTCGACGACCGCCTCCAGCGCCGCGGCACGCGCCGACTCCGCCAGCTCGGCGCCGGGGCGCCGCCACCCGGACAATCCCGGCAGCCGGGTCACCCGCGTCGCCGCCCCCCAGGTCAGCCGGCACAGCCGCCGGGCGATCGCGTCACCCCAGCGGGTCGGCTCACCGGCGAAGACGAATCGCCCACCCGGGCGCAGCACCCGCAGCACCTCGGCCAGGGCCCGGCGCACGTCGGGAATGTGGTGCAGCACGGCATGACCGACGACCAGGTCGAACGACGCGTCCTCGAACGGAAGCGACTCGGCATCGCCCACCCGGCCCTGAGCCGGCACGCCGAGCCGGCGCGCGTTGGCGACGGCGGCGTCGACCATCCCCGGGCTGATGTCGGTCACGGCGATCTCGCGCACCACCCCGGCGCGCCACAGGTTGAGCGAGAAGAACCCGGTGCCGCAGCCGATTTCGAGCGTCCGCTGGTACGGCCAGCCGGCCGCCCCGGCGATCGCGACGAACCGGTCCCGCGCGTACCGGGTGCATCGGTCGTCGAAGTCGATCGACCATTTCTCGTCGTAGGTGGTCGATACCCAGTCGTGATAGAGGACGTTCGCGAGCTTCGGGTCGGCGTAGGCAGCCTGGACCTTCTCTCGCGAGGCGGTCATCCTCACCGCCCGACGAAGGTCGCCTTGCCCGGGCCGGCCCGCAGGAACGACTTCATCCCGATGGCGCGGTCCTCGGTGCCGAACAGCCCCGCGAACAGGTGCGACTCCAGCCGCAGCCCGGTGGCGAGGTCGGTGTCCAAGCCACCGTCGATGGCAGCCTTCGCCGCCCGCAGCGCATCCGCCGGCCCGGCGCCGAATCGGCGGGCCATCGCCAGAGCCCGGTCATAGACCTCGGCCGCCGGCGTCACCACATCGACCAGTCCGATGCCGAGTGCCTCGGCCGCGGCCACCATCCGCCCGGTGTAGATCAGCTCCTTCGCCCGGGACGGGCCGATCAGGCGCGGCAGTCGCTGCGTCCCGCCGGCGCCGGGGATGATGCCGAGGCTGATCTCCGGCTGGCCGAGCTGCGCGTCCTCGGCGCACACCCGCAGGTCGGCGGTCAGCGCCAGCTCGCACCCGCCACCCAACGCATAGCCGGTGATGGCCGCGATGACCGGCTTGGGGATACGCGCGACGGAGTCGAACGCCGAGGACAGCCCGCCGGCGCGATCGGTCATCTCGGCGTGGCTCATGCCGACCATCTCCTTGATATCGGCCCCGGCCGCGAAGACCTGGTCCCCGCCGTAGACGACCACGGCCCGCACGTCGGACCGGTCGGTCACCTGCTGCGCTGCGGCCCGGACCTCCTCTTGCATCTGGGTATTGAGGATGTTCATCTTCGGGCGGTCCAGGCGGATCGTCGCGACGGCGTCGGCGACCTCCACCCGGACGAATTCACGGTCGGTCACGCGGTCCTCGCAAGGTGTCTCCCGGCCCAGGCCGGGCCATCGGTTCCAGCCCGCAGAGCCTACGCAGGGCGGGCTACCAGGGCGTACGTGCGGTCGGTGACCCGCACCGGATCCTCCCCGCGGACGCGCGCCAGCGCAGCGGCGAGGGCGTCGGCGAGCGCGCCGGCGGCGCCGGCACCGCGGGCGATCGACGGGCCGTAGCTCGCCACCAACCGCCCGTATGCCGCGGCATCGAGGCGGTGCTCGTCGGTCGCGGTCGTCCTGGCCAGCACCGAGAATCCGCCGCCCTCGACGGCGTCGCACACGTCGTCGAGGGCGGCGTCCGCGGCGTCTAGGCAGCCGGCCGGGAGGGCCAGCTCACCGATCCCCCGCCCGGCCAGGATGTCGTCGACGACCCGCTGCGCGGCGGCCTCGGCGACGCTCACGCTGTAGACGATTCCCAGCGCCCCGCCAGGAGCGAGCACCCGGCGCGCGCCGGCGTATCCCGACGCCGGATCAACCCAGTGCCAGGAGTTCGCCGCGAGCACCGCCGCATACCGCCGCCTCGGCCCGGTCCGCGTGTAGGCCTCGAAGCCGACCGGCTGTACGTCGAGCATCCCGCCGTACCGGGCGGTGAGCATCGCGCCCAGCGCGGCGGACGGTTCGAGGCAGGTCGGGCGCAGCCCGGCCGCGAGCAGCCGGCCGGTGAGCTGCCCGGATCCGGCGCCCACCTCCAGCACCCGCGCGCCCGCGCGGAGCCCGGCCCGCTCAACGATCCATCCCGATGCCGCTGCCGACGTCGGCAGCCGGCCCGCGTCGTAGAGATCGGGGGCGCGGCCGAAGACGTCGCCACCGGCGGGATTCAGGTCCAGCATCCGAGCCCCGTCTCCGCCGTCGCCGCCGGGCCCGATGGTCAGGTCCGGGCGCGCGCGAAGAACCGGCCGCGCCGCCGGTGCAGATCCAGCGGCAGCCCGAAGGTGGCGGACAGCCTCTCCGCGGTGATCACGTCGTCGAGCAGGCCGGCGGCGACCATTCCGCCGTCGCTCATCAGCAGCGCATGACCGAACCCGGGCGGGATCTCCTCCACGTGGTGCGTCACCAGAATCAGCGCCGGCGCGTCCGGGTCGTCGGCGAGTGCTCCCAGCCGCGCGACGAGGTCCTCGCGGCCGCCCAGATCCAGACCGGCGGCCGGTTCGTCGAGCAGCAGCATCTCCGGGTCGGTCATCATCGCCCGGGCGATCTGCACCCGCTTGCGCTCGCCCTCGGACAAGGTGCCGAATTCGCGGCCGGCCAGGTGCGCCGCACCGAACTGGTGCAGCAGCCCGGCGGCGCGGGCGTGATCGGGCCGGCCGTACTCCTCCCGCCACCGGCCGACGACGGCGTACGCCGCGCTGAGGACGACGTCGGCCACGACCTCCCGGTCCGGGATCCGCGCGGCGAGCGCCGTGCTGGTCAGGCCGATGCGCGGGCGCAGCTCGAATACGTCGACCGCGCCGAGGCGCTCGCCGAGCACGTGCACAGTGCCGGCGCTGGGATGCAGCATCGCCGCCGCCAGGCGCAGCAGCGTCGTCTTGCCGGCGCCGTTGGGGCCGAGCACCACCCAGCGCTCGTCCGCCTCGACCGACCACGACACCTCGCGCAGCAGGTCGGTGTCGCCGCGGCGGACGCCCACCCGGTCGAAATGCAGGATCAGGTCCTCGGGCGTGCTGGCCGCCGCGGTGTCGCGGGCCGGGCCTTCCGGCGGGCTGATCACGTCACCATCCAACCGCACCGGTTCAGGCGACGGTGACCACACCCAGATCGCTCGCGTGTGCCAGCAGCGGGTGGCTGGGCAGCACCCGCACGGTGTATCCGACGGCTCCGGTACGCCGCAACGGCAGCGACACCTCGAAGCGTCGCCGGCCGTCGCCGTCACCCTCGTAGCGCATCGGCAGCGTCTGCACGTCGTGCAGTCCGCCCTCCTCGTCGACCCGGCCGAACGCCGCCTGCACCTCGACGTCGTCAGGGCTCAGGCCACCGAGCTCGAGCTCGGCGTGCAGCTCCAGCGTCGCACCGATGTGCGGTGTATCCGCGACCCCACTGGAGTCGACGTTGGCCACCCGCACCGCCGGCCAACTCGCGCACACCCGCCGGCGCCAGGCGGCCAGCTCCCGAGCGCCGGCGTAATCGCGGTCGGCGAGCCGGGCCGAGGCGGCCGCGGCGGGCGCATAGAGCTGCCGGACGTAGTCGCGCACCATCCGGCTCGCCACGACCGCCGGCCCGAGTGAGGCCATGGTGTGGCGGACCATCTCGATCCAGCGCTGCGGAACGCCGCCGGAGTCGCGGGCATAGAAGCGCGGTCGCACCTGGGTCTCGAACAGCTCGTAGAGCGCCGCCGCCTCCAGGTCGTCGCGACGCTCGGGATCAGTGACGCCGTCGGCCGTCGGGATCGCCCAGCCGTTCTCGCCGTCGTACATCTCATCCCACCAGCCGTCCCGGACGGAGAGATTCAGCCCGCCGTTCAGCGCCGCCTTCATCCCGGATGTGCCGCATGCCTCCAGCGGTCGCAGCGGGTTGTTCAGCCACACGTCCGCGCCGGAGTAGAGCAGCTTCGCCATGCCGATGTCGTAGTTGGGCAGGAAGGCGATGCGGTGCCGCACCCCGGCATCGTCGGCGAACCGGACGAGCTGCTGGATCAGCGCCTTGCCCGAGTCGTCGTTGGGATGGCTCTTGCCCGCGATCACCATCTGCATCGGGCGATCGGGATCCAGCAGCAGAGCCCGGAGCCGTTCGGGGTCGCGCAGCATGAGAGTCAGCCGCTTGTACGACGGAACCCGCCGGGCGAAGCCGACCGTCAGCACATCGGGGTCGAAAATGCTTGCTGTCCAGGCAAGTTCGGCCTGCGTTGAGCCCCGGCGCAGGGCCGACTCGCGGGTCCGCCGGCGCACGTCGTCGACCAGACGTTCGCGCATCCCGCGCCGCACCTGCCACAGCGTCGCCGCCGGCACGTCGGCGATCGCCGCCCAGCCCGTCCCGGCGGCCAGGCCGGCCGGGTCCGCGGCAGCGGTGACCAGATCGACGATCGGGCGGGCCATCCAGGTCGGCGCGTGCACGCCGTTGGTGATCGAGGTGATGGGCACCTCGTCGGCGTCGAAGCCCGGCCACAGCGGGCCGAACATCTCCCGGCTGACCCGGCCGTGCAGCAGGCTCACGCCGTTGGCCCGCTGGGCGAGGCGAAGCCCCATATGGGCCATGTTGAATACACCCGGCTCGGCCTCTGCGCCGAGCGCCACGATGCGGTCGGCGGGGACGGCCGGCGACTCGTTCGTGCCGGCGAAGTGCAACCGCACGACATCGGCGCTGAACCGGTCGATGCCCGCGGCCACCGGGGTGTGCGTGGTGAAGACGGTGCCGGCCCGGACCGCCTGCAGCGCCTCGTCGAAGGCCAGGCCATTGCCCTCGGCGAGCTCGCGGATGCGCTCGATACCGAGAAACCCGGCGTGCCCCTCATTGGTGTGAAAGACCTCTGGCGCGGGGGTTGCGGTGAGCCGGCAGTAGGCGCGGATGGCGCGGACGCCGCCGATGCCGAGCAACATCTCCTGCTGCAGCCGGTGATCGACGTTGCCGCCGTACAGCTTGTCGGTGACCTGCCGCTCGGCTTCCTCGTTGTCCTCGATGTCGGAGTCCAGCAGCAGTAGCGGTACCCGCCCGACCTGCGCTACCCATACCTGCGCAGCCACGAACCGGCCGTCGGGCAGTCCCACCCGCACACGGACGTTCGTGCCGTCGGGTTCGCGCAGCAGCGACAGCGGCAGCCCGTAGGGATCGATGGAGGGGTATTCCTCCAGCTGCCAGCCGTCCCGGGACAGTGACTGCCGGAAGTAGCCGTCGAGGTAGAGCAGGCCGACGCCGATGATCGGTACGCCGAGGTCCGATGCCGTCTTCAGGTGGTCGCCCGCGAGGATGCCCAGACCGCCGGAGTATTGCGGCAGCACCTCGGCAAGGCCGAACTCCGGTGAGAAGTAGGCGATGGACCCGGGGGCGTCGGGCAGGTGCTGGTACCACGAATCGGCGTCGAGGTAGCGCCGCAGGTCCGCCGTGATGTCCGCGAGCCGCGCGGTGAAGTCGGCGTCGGCCGCCAGCACCGCGAGCCGGTCTGCCGACACGGCGCCGAGCATTCGGACCGGATCGGCCCGGCAATCCCGCCACAGCTGCGGATCCACCGATTCCAGCAGATCCAGGGACGGCGGATGCCAGGACCAGCGCAGGTTCATGACCAGGTCCGACAGCCCGGCAAGCTCCGGCGGCAGGGTGGCCCGGACGGTGAACCGGCGCAACGCTCTCACGCCGGGAGACCCTACAGGCGCCGACGCCGTGACCTCAGCGGCGCCGGCTCCACTCGAGCAGCCGGTCGACCGGCCAGGTGTTGACAATCGTGTCCGGGTCGACGCCGCAGGCGGCCGCCCGCTCGGCCCCGTAGGGCTGCCAGTCCAATTGCCCAGGGGCGTGCGCGTCGGTGTCGATCGAGACCCGGCAGCCGGCCTCCACGGCGAGGCGCAGCAGCCGCTTCGGCGGGTCGAGCCGCTCGGGACGCGAATTGACCTCGACGGCGACGTCGAAGCTCTGACACGCGGCGAAGACGATCTCGGCGTCGAAGGAGGATTCCGGCCGGCGCCTGTTGCCGGTCACCATCCGGCCGGTGCAGTGGCCCAGGATGTCGACCCGCGGGTTGGCGATCGCGCTGACCATCCGCTTCGTCATGTCCGCCGCGGCCATTCTTAGTCCACTGTGGATACTTGCGACCACGATGTCGAGGCCGGCGAGCAGGTCGTCGTCCTGGTCCAGGGTGCCGTCGGCGTTGATGTCGACCTCGATACCGGTGAGCAACCGGAACGGCGCCAGCTCCTCCTGCGCCTGCGCTACGACGGTGAGCTGCTCTCGCAGCCGCTCTGCCGTCAGCCCGTGCGCGACGGTGAGCCGCGGCGAGTGGTCGGTGAGAGCGGCGTACTCGTGGCCGAGATCGCGCGCCGTGGTGGCCATCTCACCGATCGGCGAGCCGCCGTCGGACCAGTCGCTGTGCATGTGCAGGTCGCCGCGAAGCGCTGCGCGCACCGCCGCGCCGCCCTCGGCGACCGGTGTACCCGCGGTCGCCGCCAGCCGGCGCAGGTAGACCGGCTCCTCGCCGGCGAGCGACTCCGCGACGCACCGGGCGGTCACCTCACCGACGTCGGGTAGCTCGGTGAGCGTGCCCGCGTCGATCCGCTCGGCGAGTTCGGACCGCTCGAGGCCGGTCAGCGTCGCCGCCGCCCGTCGGAACGCCCGCACCCGGTACGTCGTCTCCTGCGCCCGCTCGAGCAGGAATGCAATCCGGCGCAGGTCGGCCACGGCGTCCCGGTCCGCCCGCGGCGGCGGCCGGTGCCGCCGGCTCCCCCGGTCAGTCGGGTCCTGAGAATGCGCCATCGCGGCAGCCTGCCACGCCCGGCACCGGTGGATGACACCGCGATGGCACCCTGGCCTCATGACCGGCGAACCTCTCGCGGCGACGCTGCGGCGGATCGAGCACGCGTCCGGGTCACTCGCCACCCAGAGCGTGGCGATGATGGACGAGCTGCTGCCGTGGTTCCGCGCCCTGCCCGCGGACCAGCGGTCCTGGATCACCCTCGTCGCGCAGGCCGGGGTGGCCGAGTTCGTCCGCTGGCTGCGCAAGCCGGGCGATGCGACGTCGGCCATCGGCATCTTCGGGACGGCGCCGCCGGCGCTCGCCCGGGCGGTGTCGCTGCAGCAGACGGTCGAGCTGGTCCGGGTCACCGTCGACCTGGTGGAGGCGCGGGTCGGCGTACTCGCCGCCCCCGGCGAGGAGGCCGCGCTGCGCGACGCCGTGCTGCGGTACAGCCGGGAGGTCGCCTTCGCCGCGGCCCAGATCTACGCCGGGGTCGCGGAGAGCCGCGGCGCGTGGGACGCGCGGATGGAGGCGCTCGTCGTCGACGCGCTGCTGCGCGGCCAGGACGACGACGCGCTGCCCAGCCGGGCCGCCGCCCTGGGCTGGGGTTCGGTCACCGATGTCGCCGTCGCGGTGGGCAGCGCGCCGGCCGGGGAGCCCGAGGCGGTGCTGGACAACGC
>JBPCOR010000017.1:0-5122 GCA_051000035.1 Mycobacteriales bacterium
CCGGCAACTCCTCGATCGACTTCGTCCGGCTCGGCCGCCGCGCATCCATGGCCGGCGACCGGTACTCCGGGCCGACCGTGTCGAAGGGGGTGATCAGCTTGCGCGCCACGGGCATCGCATCCCGCCAGTCCGTCACGGTCATCCCGTCGGCGATCGCCTCGAGGGCGGCGCGGGTGCCGTCGTGCGCCATCTCGATCGCCGCGGCGACGACGTCGTCGACGGTGGCTCCTGGCGCCATCGCCGCCGCCACGGCCGCCGCGAACACGCCGGCTGCCTCCCGGCCATAGCTGGACTGATGCGCCCCGGCGATGTCGATGGCCTCGGCGTATGCAGCGGCTGGATCGCCGGCATTGGCGACGCCGACGGGCGAGACATACATGGCAGCGCCGCAGTTGACCACGTTTCCGACCCCGGCCTCGCGTGGATCGACGTGGGCGTAGTGCAGCCGCAGCGCCAGCCATTTCTCGGCGAGGAAGATGCGGTGCAGCAGCAAGGTCTCGACCTCCAACTCCGGGATCCACCGCCGCTCCGACATGAGCAGCGGCACCAGATCTTCGGCGACCGCATATGCGTCGAGATGGGAGCGACGCCGGGCGTAGACGTCGACCAGTGCCCTGGTCATCAGGGTGTCGTCGGTGACGTGGCCGTCGCCCTTGTGATATGGCGCGATCGGCCGGGCGGTGCGCCAATCCGGATTGAACGGCGGCACTATGCCGGTGACGAATCCGCCGTAGCGCTGCTGAATCTGCGCCGGTGTGAAGCCCTCGGTCGCCCCGCCGAGCGCATCACCGACAGCAGCTCCGGCCAGCACCCCGATCGCCTTGCTCTGCAGGAGACTGCCCTCCGGTCGATCCACCACACCTCCTCATCAAAGCGGCGAGACGCCTACCGGTTGACCTGGGTCCAGCCCGCGGCCAGCTTGCTGTCGAGATCGGACAGGCTTATCTGATTGGCGAAGTATTTCTGCAGTAGGGGAGTTGCGATCTGGTCCTTCCACTGCGGGTAGTTCGTGGCCGCCTGGAACGGCGCCGCGGTCATGGTGCTCGCGCCCGCGAGGGTCTGGGTCCAGCCGTTCGCGCCCTTGGTGGCGGTCGCGATGGCCTGCCGGGCCGGGGATGTGGTCGGAATCAACCAGTCGCCCTGCCCCACGGCGGCCAGGTTGTCGGCCTGCATGAAGTAGCTGATGAACTCTCCGGCCTCCTTGGCGTGCTTGCTCGCCGCCGACACCGAGAGCGTCTGCGGGTCGGCTGCCTGGTTGGTCGAGGTGCCGGTGAGGGGAGGCAGCACCGCCCAGTGGAAGTTCTTCGGGGCCTGCTCGGTGATCTGCTGGGCCGCGTAGTTGCCCTCGACGACCATCGCGAGCTTGCCGGCGAAGAACTGCGGCAGGATGTCGGTCCCGCCCTGGGTGACCGTGGTCGGGCTGAGCGACTTGTCCTGGTAGATCATCTGATGGATCCGCTGCGGGACCTGATTCTCATTCGCGCCGACCTTCACCGTCGCGCTCTGCCCGCTGCCGGAAAAGAATGTGCCGCCGAAATTCAGGGCGAGGGAGAGCACGGTCGAGGTCGGCTCCTTCAGTCCCCAGCCCAGCCCGAATGCGCCGCCCTTCGTCGCCTGCTTCGCCATGCTCTGCAACTGTGTCCAGCTCAGCTTGCCGGTCGGCACGGTGATCCCGTCCCGCTTGAGCAGGTCGGTGTTGGCCATCACGACGTAGCTCTGCAGCAGCGTCGGCGCGCCGATCACCTTCTTGTCCTGGGTCACGGTCTTCCAGACGCCCTGCGGCACCGAGCTCTGCACGTCCGCGGAGAGGTACGGCGTGAGATCGGCGAGGTAGCCCTGCTGGCCGAAACCGGCGATGTCGGCCGACTCGTCGTGAATGATGTCCGGCGCCGTACCGCCGGCGAACTGGGTCACCAGCTGGTCGTGTACCGAATCCCAGCTGCCGTCGGTCTCCTTGACCTGGATCTTCGGGTGCGACTTGTTCCAGTCGGCCACGATCTTCTTCACCGCCGTGACCGTGGGCTTCTGAAACGCCAGGCTCTGGAATTTCAGTGTGACGGTGCCGCCACTGCTGCTGCCGCCGCCGGATCCGCAAGCGGTCGCGGTCGCGCCCAGAGTGGCAACGGCCACGACGCCCGCTGCGAGCTTCGCTAGCTTCATGTGCAGAACCTCCGTTGAGTGGTGATCAGCCCTTGACGGCACCGGACAGCAGACCGGACGCGAGCCGGCGTTGCAGGAAAGCAAACACGACGAGACTGGGAATGGTGGCGAGCACCGATCCGGCGGCCAGCGGGCCGAGGCTCACCTGGCCCTCGGAGCCGACGAAGCGGGCGAGGGTGAGCGGCAGCGTCCGCACGTTCGGGCTCTGCAGCAGGACGAGCGCGAAGAAGAACTCGTTCCAGGCGGAGATGAACGAGAACATCGCGGTGGCGACGATTCCAGGCAGCAGCAAGGGCAGCACGATGCTCACCAGGATGCGCGGCCGGCCGGCGCCGTCGACCGCCGCGGCCTCCTCGAGGTCGGCGGGTATGCCCGCGACGTAGCCGCGAAGCATCCACAGCGCGAATGGCAACGTCCACACCAGGTAGACCAGGATCAGACCGCCGAGGGAATTGATCAGGTGCACGCTGCGCAGGATCATGAACAGCGGGATGACGATCAGGATCACCGGGAATAGCTGGCTGATGAGGATCCACGTCGTGGCGATGCCGCGCAGTCGGGTCCGGAATCGGGCCAGTGCGTACGCCGTGGGCAGGGCGACGATGACGGTCAGGATCATCGCACCGACGGCGACCAGCGTGCTGTTCAGCGCCGAGCGCAGCAGGCCCTGCTGGGACAGTGCGGCGCTGTAGTTGCCGAAGTCCCAGTGCCGCGGGATGAGGTGCGGCGTAATGGATGCCAGCTCGCGGGGCGCCTTGAGGGATACCGACAGCAGCCACAGCAGCGGGAACGTCAGGAAGATCAGGTAGAGCACGAGGGCGACGTACTGCCCGGTGCGCACGCCGGCGCGCGGGCCCCTCATCGGGTCCCCCGCAGCTGGGTCCGCAGGTGGAAGCCGAGGAAGATCAGCACGAGCACGACCATCACGTTGCCCATCGCCGATGCGTAGCCGAATTCGCCGTAGCGGAACGCCTCGTTGTAGGCGAACAGCATCGGCAGCATCGTCTTGCCGCCCGGCCCGCCGGCGGTGAGGACGTAGACGAGCCCGAAGGAGTTGAAATTCCAGATGAAATCCAGCGAGGTGATCGCGAGGATGATGGGCCGCAGCGCCGGGAGTGTGATCGAGACGAAACGCCGCCCGGCGCCGGCGCCGTCCACGGCTGCCGCCTCGTGCAGATCGGCCGGGATGCCTTGCAGGCCGGCGAGCAGCGTGACGGTCGTCTGCGGCATGCCGACCCAGATCCCGACGACGATGACGGCCGGCAGCGCGGTGTGGAAGTCGCCTAGCCAGTTGATCGAGGTATTCGTCAGGTGCAGCTGGTTCAGGGTGTGGTCGACCGGCCCGGTCGTCGGGGAGAGCAGCAGCCGCCACATGATCGCGACGATCACCGGCGGCATCGCCCACGGGACCAGCGCCAGGGTGCGCGCGAGCCAGCGCACCCGCAGGTTCTCGTTCAGCAGCAGCGCCAGCCCGAGCGCCAGGATGAACTGGCAGACCGTCACCGACACCGACCAGATGAAACCGATCTTGAAGGAATTGATGAATAGCGAGTCGTGCCACAGCCGGGTGTAATTCGCCGAGCCGGTGAGGCTGGTGGGGATGCCGATCCCGGCGCGGGAATCGGTGAAGCCGAGATACACCCCCCGCAGCAGCGGGAGCACGCTCAGCGCGAGCACCGGGATCAGCGCCGGAAGCACCAGCAGCCAGGCGTCGCGGTTCGCCGACCCCCGCGATCGGCGGCGCTTGGACTCGTCCGGGGTGCGTCGCAGCTGACCCGGCGCGACGTCGGTCGCCGTCATGAGAGCTGCCGGCTCGGCCGGCCGGCCGGGTTCGGCCGGGGTGCCGAGGAATCTCGGACGACGAGGCGCGGCTGGAACGTGACGCGCCGACTGCGCAGCGCCGGATCGGCGATCCGATCGAGCAGCATTGACGCCGCCTGCTGCCCCCGCTGCTCGGATCGAAGGGACACGCTCGTCAGCGCCGGCACGGCCAGCTCGGCCAGCTCGGTGTCGTCCATGCCGACGATCGCGACCTCGGCCGGTACGTCGTAACCGGCCGCGTGCAGGGCACGCAGCGCGCCGAGGGCAATCAGGTCGTTGGCGCAGACAACGGCGTCCGGCCGGTAGCCGGCGAGCAGATCGGCGGCCGCCTTCTCACCGGCGGCATGCGTGAAGTCCGCTGCTGCCGCTACCTGGCGCCGGGTGGTCGGGCGCTCGGCCGTGCGCATCGCGCGTTCGAATCCGGCGGCTCGGGACCGCCCGGGCACGGTGTCGCGCGGTCCGTTGATGAAGCCGATCCGGTCGCGGCCCGCGTCGATGAGGTGGCGCACTGCGAGGCCGATGCCGCGGGCGGAGTCGGTGCGGACGTTGTCCAGGGGCACTCCCGGAGGCAACTTACCGACGACGACCACCGGCACCCGGCAGCCCAGCAGCTCCGTCACCAACTCCTCGGTGATCCGTAGCGGGCTGATGACCAGCCCGTCGGCGTACCCGCGCTTCAGCCCGCGGATGACCTGCATCTCCTCGGCCGGCTGTGAACCGCTCGCCGAGACGATCAGCCGGTAGCCCGCCTGGCGCACGACACCCTCGAGGGCCCGCATCATCGCGACGTAGACCGGGTTGCCCAGATCGGCCACCACGAAGGCGAGCTGCTCGGTGCGGCCCATCTTCAGCGAGCGTGCGGTGACGTGGACCTCGTACCCGAGCTCGCGGGCGACCCGCCGCACCTTCGCCACCATCTCCGGGCTGGCCGAGGCACCGTTGAGGGCTCGGGAGGCCGAGGCGACCGACACGCCGGCCTCGCTCGCGACCTGGGCGAGGCGGGGCCGCGCGGTTGTGGCCACCTGGCGGGCTCTCTTCACCCGGGCGTAATTCTTTGGAATCGTTCTTGTAAACGATTGCAGATGAGTGTCAGACTCCCGCCGCACGCCTGTCAACACCCCCGCGGAGGAGAATCATGCAC
>JBPCOR010000041.1:0-5802 GCA_051000035.1 Mycobacteriales bacterium
GTGGAGATGTACCCGCGGACGCGCAGCCAGGCTTGTGGTGCCGGTGGCGGCGCGGTGACAGCCGGAGATCTTGATCTGGGTCTTAGCTGTTCCGGCACTGTAGTCGTCGAGGTTCGTGGCCGGGCTCCTCCTGGGCGAAATGTAGTACAAGTTGGGCTGGCAGGGCGTCGGGGTGCGTCGTTCAGGACCACCTGGGGGAGACGCGAGGGCATCTCTCGGGCCGGCCTCGTCTCGGCCGTCGCGGGTGCTGTGGACGCTCGTCGGGCGGGGGACGGCCGCCGGGCTGGGAATGGCCGATCATTGTGCGCCCTACCCGTCGGACAGACAGCCGGAGAGGGGTGGAGCGCACGACGTCCGGCAAACCGGGCCCGCGACCTCGAGGGGAAGTCGTTCGGGCGCCCGCGGACCGGTCGATACGATTCGAGGTATGGCTACCCCGTCTCGGATGCCCGACAGGCCCACTCTCGATGGGCTGGAGGATCAGTGGGTCGCGACCTGGGAGAAGGACGGGACCTACCGGTTCGATCCGTCGGTGGAGCGCGAGCGGATCTACTCCATCGACACGCCGCCGCCGACCGCGAGCGGGTCGCTGCACGTCGGCCACGTCTTCTCCTACACCCAGACCGACGCCATCGCCCGCTACCAGCGGATGCGCGGGCGGGAGGTGTTCTACCCGATTGGCTGGGACGACAACGGGCTGCCCACCGAGCGGCGGGTGCAGAACGTCTACGGCGTGCGCTGCGACCCCGCGCTGCCCTACGACCCGGACTTCACCCGGCCGGATAAGCCGGATGCCAAGCGGCAGGTGCCGATCTCGCGGCGTAACTTCGTCGAGCTCTGCGAGGCGCTGACCGGCGAGGACGAGAAGGAGTTCGAGGCGCTCTGGCGGCTCGTCGGGCTCTCGGTCGACTGGTCCATGACCTACCAGACCGTGGGCCGGGAGGTGCAGGCCACCTCGCAGCGGGCGTTCCTGCACAACCTGGCGCGCGGCGAGGCCTACCAGGCGCTCGCGCCGACGATGTGGGACGTCACCTTCCGCTCGGCCGTCGCCCAGGCGGAGATGGAGGACCGCGAGCGGCCGGGCGCATTCCACCGGATCGCCTTCGCCGGCTCGGCCGGGCCGGTCCACGTCGAGACCACCCGCCCGGAGCTGATCCCCGCCTGCGTGGCGCTGGTCGCGCACCCGGACGACGAGCGGTACCAGTCGCTGTTCGGGCAGACCGTGCGTACGCCGGTCTTCGGCGTCGAGGTGCCCGTGCTCGCGCATCGCCTCGCCGAGCCAGCCAAGGGCTCGGGCATCGCGATGATCTGCACGTTCGGCGACAGCACCGACGTGACGTGGTGGCGCGAGCTGCAACTCCCGACCAGGGCGGTGATCGGCCGGGACGGGCGGGTCGCCGCCGAGACGCCGGATTGGCTGCGGAGTCCGGCCGCCGCGGCGGCGTACGCCGAGCTGGCCGGCAAGACGGTGTTCTCGGCGCAGGCGCGCATCGTCGAGCTGCTGGCGGCGGCCGGCGACCTCGACGGCGAGCCGAAGCCCATTACGCATTCGGTGAAGTTCTTCGAGAAGGGCGACCGGCCGCTGGAGATCGTGACCAGCCGGCAGTGGTACCTGCGCAACGGCGGCCGCGACCTGGACCTGCGCGCCGTGCTGATCGACCGGGGTCGCGAGCTGACCTGGCACCCGGCCCACATGCGACACCGCTACGAGCACTGGGTGCAGGGCCTCACCGGTGACTGGCTGGTGAGCCGGCAGCGCTTCTTCGGCGTCCCGATCCCGCTGTGGTATCCCCTCGACGACGCCGGCGAACCCGCCTACGACCGGGCGCTGGTGCCGGCCGACGACGCGCTTCCCGTCGACCCGTCCAGCGATGTCCCGGCCGGCTACGACGGCGGCCAGCGCGGCCAGCCCGGCGGCTTCGTCGCCGACCCCGACGTGCTCGACACCTGGGCGACCTCGTCGCTGTCACCCCAGATCGTCGGCCGGTGGGGGCGCGACCCGGAGTTCTTCGCCAAGGTCTTCCCGATGGACCTGCGACCTCAGGGCCACGACATCATCCGCACCTGGCTCTTCGCGACGATCGTGCGCGCGCACCTGGAGAACGGCGTGCTGCCGTGGAGCACCGCCGCCATCTCCGGCTTCATCCTCGATCCGCACCGCAAGGAGATGCACAAGAGCAAGGGCAACGTCGTCACCCCGCGCGAGCCGCTGGAGCGGTTCGGTGTCGACGCGTTCCGCTACTGGGCCTGCTCCGGGCGGCTCGGGCTCGATCTCGCCTTCGAGGAGCGGCAGTTGAAGATCGGTCGCCGGCTCGCGGTGAAACTGCTCAACGCCAGCAAGTTCGCGCTCGGCATCGGCGTGCACGTCGACCCGGACCCCGGTGTCGTGACCGAGCCGCTGGACCTCGCCCTGCTCGCCGAACTGGCCGCGGTCGTGGCCGACGCGACCGCGGCGTACGAGGCCTACAACTATGCCGGTGCCCTGGAGCGCACCGAGACGTTCTTCTGGTCGCTGTGCGATGACTACCTCGAGCTGGTGAAGGCCCGCGCCTACGCCGATGGCCCGGCCGCCGAGTCGGCGAAGGCGACGCTGTCGGTGGCGCTGTCGACGGTGCTGCGGCTCTTCGCGCCGGTGCTCCCCTTCGTCACCGAGGAGGTGTGGTCCTGGTGGCAGGACGGCTCGGTGCACCGGGCGGCCTGGCCCGAGGGCGCGGGCGTCACCGCGCCCGACGCTGCGGCCGAGCCGGCCCTGCTCACCGCCGCGGCGGCGGCGATTGCCGCCGTGCGTAAGGCGAAATCTGACGCGAAGGTGTCGATGCGCACCGAGGTGGCGACGCTTCGGGTCACCGGCAGCCCGGCGCAGCTCGCGACGCTGCGATCGGTCGAGCCCGACCTGCGCTCCGCCGGGCGCATCGGCTCGGTGGAATACGCCGAGTCCGCGACCGCGGCGCAACCGGCGTACCAGGTCAGCCGGTGAGAGACACCAGCCCATGAGAGACACCAGCCCATGAGAGACAACGGGCATGTCGCGGACTGGTCCACAGTGGACGATGGCAGCGACGGGGATCCCGACGAGTCGGCCGAGGACGCCTCGGAGGACCCCGCCGACGGTGCTGCCGACCGCGAAACCGCGGCGGGCGGCGGCGACGCGGGCAGCGGGCAGCCGGTGCAGAGCGCGGAGTCGATCGCCCGGGAGATGGCGCGGGTCGAGGCGGAACTGTCGACCCGCTGGCCGGAGTCGCGCATCGACCCGACGCTGGACCGGATCGCGGCGCTCGTCGACCTGCTGGGCGCACCACATCGCGCCGTGCCGGTGATCCACCTCACCGGCACCAACGGCAAGACCTCGACCGCGCGAATGGTCGACACCCTGCTGGGCACCTTCGGGCTGCGGGTGGGCCGGCTCACCAGCCCGCACCTGGCCTCGGTGACCGAGCGGATCAGCATCGACGGCGAGCCGGTCAGCGAGCAGCGCTTCGTCGAGCTCTACGACGACGTGGCGCCGATTCTGGCGATCGTCGACGCGCACCAGCCCGTGCCGTTGTCCTATTTCGAGGTGCTGACCGCCATGGCGTTCGTCGCGTTCGCCGACACCCCGTTCGACGTCGCCGTCCTCGAGGTCGGCATGGGCGGGCGGTGGGACTCGACCAACGTCGCCGACGGGCAGGTCGCCGTCATCACGCCGATCTCGCTGGAGCACACACGCTATCTCGGCACCACCACCGAGGCGATCGCGGGGGAGAAGGCCGGCATCATCAAGCCCGACGCCACCGCGATCCTGGCCCGGCAGGATCCGGGTGCGGCCGGCGTACTCGTGCACGCCGCCGCCGCGGTCGGCGCGGCGGTCGCCCGGGAGGGCCTGGAATTCGGCGTACTGGAACGCCGGGCCGCCATCGACGGGCAGATGCTGCGCCTGCAGGGGGTCGCCGGGACCTACGAGGACGTGTTCCTGCCGCTCTACGGCGCCCACCAGGCGCAGAACGCCGCCTGCGCCCTGGCCGCGGTCGAGGTGTTCCTGGGCGCGGGCGCCGATCGGGGCATCGACCCGGAGCTGGTGCGGACCGGATTTGCCGCGGTGACCTCGCCGGGCCGGCTGGAGACGGTGGCGAGCTCACCGACCGTGCTGGTGGACGCCTCACACAACCCCGGCGGGATGGCGGTCACGGTCGAGGCCGTGCGTGAGTCGTTCGCGTTCCGGCGCCTGATCGGGGTCGTCGCGATGGTGGTCGACAAGGACGTGCCGGGGGTGCTCACGCTGCTGGAGCCGGTGCTCGACGCCGTCGTGGTCACCGAGAACTCCTCGCACCGCGCCCAACCGGTCGAGGAGCTGGCCGAATCTGCGCGGCTGGTCTTCGGCGACGAGCGCGTCTATACGTCGCACTCCCTCGCCGGGGCGATCGAGGACGCGGTGCGCCTGGCCGCCGAAACCGACGACCCGGACCTCGCGGGCGCCGCGGACACCGAGCGGGCGGCCGGCACCGGTGTCCTGGTCACCGGGTCGGTCATCACCGCCGGTGAGGCACGGACGCTGCTCGGGGGCGGCCGATGACCGCCGCGCGGGCGCGATGACGACGGATCCGCGCACGCAGCGCGCCGTCCGCGGTGTGCTGGCCGGCTCGCTCGGGCTCGAGGCGCTGATGGTGCTCTTCGTGCCCCGCGCCGTCGCCCAGGTCGGCTCGGGACTCACCGGGGTCAAGCTGGGCCTGTTGATCGCGCTGTTCGTGGCTCTCGTCGCCGCGGCGGCGCTGGTGCCACGACCGGTCGGCATCGTGCTGGGGTCGGTGCTGCAATTCGCCGTCATCGCGTGCGGGGTGATGACCTCGGCGATGTATGTGCTCGGGGTCATCTTCGGCGCCATCTGGCTCTATGAGCTGCACGTCCGCAGCACCCTGCTGCGCTGACGCGCCGCTCGCTGTCGCTAGCGTCCTGCGAAGCGTGCGCTCCGCGGCACCGTTCGCAGGACGTTACGACGCATGCGGGAGTTGCCCACAGGTGGCGCGCGCGCCGCGCGGCGACCCGCCACCAACCGGCACGCTTTGGTGCATGTCGACTCAGGGCACGTCGCCACGCGGCGGTGCTGCGGTGCGGTGGTGTCGGACTAGTCTCCGGTCTCCCCTGTCGGGGAGGCCCGTTCCGGGCTGAAAATGGGGTCGTGGTTGTCCGCAGACGTCGTTGTTCCTTGGTCCGTGTGAGGCCGTGGATTAGTCGGACGCTGGGAGCTGCGCTTGTGGGCCCTTCCGTGTTGCCTTGAGCACGCCCGTTAGCTTCGTTTCATCCTGGTAGCTCCCGCGGGCAACCACCTTCGATCACTGGTGCGGGACTGGAGGAGGTGCGGTCAGGTGTTGGAACAGACCGATGACGAGCAGGAGGTCATCGCGCGGGTGGCGGCGCTGGATATCGGTAAGGCTGAGGTGGTCTGCTGTGTGCGGGTTCCCGGCCAGAACGGGTCGACCCGACGGGTGCAGGAAGTCCTCACCTATTCCACGATGACCCGCTCGTTGCAGGCGATGGCCGACCGGTTGCTGGAACTGGGCGTGAGCAGGGTGGTGATGGAGGCGACCAGCGACTATTGGAAGTCGCCGTTCTACCTGCTGGAGGCGCACGGGTTCGACGTGTGGCTGGTCAACGCCAAGGACGTCAAGCACCTGCCGGGCCGGCCCAAAACGGATCGGCTCGACGCGGTGTGGCTGGCCAAGGTCGCCGAACGCCAGATGATCCGGCCCAGTTTCGTGCCGCCCAAGCCGATCCGCCGGCTTCGTGATCTGACCCGTTACCGGGTCACGCTGGTCACCGACGCCAGCG
>JBPCOR010000097.1:0-3212 GCA_051000035.1 Mycobacteriales bacterium
CTCAGCCCGCTCACCGCCAAGACGCACGTCAGCCGCGCGATGACCAAGCTCGGCGTCCGCGACCGGGCCCAACTCGTCGTGCTGGCCTACGAAACCGGACTGGTCACGCCGGGTCAGTAGCCTTGGATTCTCCGGCCCGCCAAGCGGTCGGTGCTGTCACGGGGAGACCGCGTGCGGATCGTCTTCGCCGGTACGCCGGCGCCGGCCGTGCCGTCGCTGACCGCGCTGCTCAGGTCGCGGCACGACGTCGTCGCGGTCCTCACCCGGCCCGACGCGCATGCCGGCCGCGGCCGGGCGCTGCTCGCCTCGCCGGTCGCCGAGCTGGCCCGGTCCCGGGGGATCGAGACGCTCACCCCGGCCCGGCCCTCGGAGCCGGCGTTCCTGGCCCGGTTGCGGCAGCTCGCGCCGGACTGCTGCCCGGTCGTCGCCTACGGCGGGCTGCTGGGCGATGACGCGTTGACGATCCCACCGCGCGGCTGGGTCAACCTGCATTTCTCCCTGCTGCCCGCCTGGCGGGGCGCCGCGCCGGTGCAGCACGCGATCATGGCCGGCGACGACGTCACCGGCGCGTCGATGTTCCGGCTCGAAGCCGGCCTGGACACCGGACCGGTCTACGGCGTGGTCACGGAGCCGATCCGCGAGCGGGACACCGCGGGGGAGCTGCTCGACCGGCTGGCCACGGCCGGGGTCGACCTGCTCATCGCGACCCTCGATGGCATCCAGGACGGCACCGTGACCGTGGTTCCGCAAGCGCCGGCCGGCGTATCCCTGGCGCCGAAGGTGACCGTCGATGACGCCCGGGTCGTCTGGTCCGCGCCGGCGGCCGTCGTGGACCGGCGGGTGCGGGCCTGCACACCCGCGCCCGGCGCGTGGACGACGTTCCGCGGCCGGCGGGTCAAGCTCGGGCCGGTGCGGGCGTCGTCCACTGTCGCTCCCAGTCGACTCCCGTCGACGGTAGCTCCCGGTCGACCGCCGTCGACGGTCGACTCCCGGCCGGCGCCGCCCGGGGAGCTGTCGCTCGAGAACGCCGGAGTCATCGTCGGGTGCGGTGACGGCAGGGTCGTGCTGGTCGGTGCGGTGCGCCCGGAGGGCAGGCGGGCGATGCCGGCGGCGGACTGGCTGCGCGGGCAGCGCCTTGCCGCCGGCGAGCGGTTCGAGTGAGCGCGAGCCGCCGGGCGGCCTATGACGTCCTGCGGGCGGTGGCCGAGCGCGGTGCCTACGCGAACCTGATGCTGCCCGACCTGCTCCGCGAGCGGCGGATCACCGGCCGCGACGCGGCACTGGCCACCGAGCTGGCCTATGGCGCTCTGCGCGCGCAGGGGACGCTCGATGCGGTCATCGGCCGGTGCTCCGCCCGGCCCATGTCCAATGTGGACGGTAGCGTGCTCGACGCGGTGCGCCTCGGCGCGTACCAGCTGCTGTATACCCGGATCCCGCCGCACGCCGCTGTGAGCACGTCGGTCGAGCTGGCGCCCCGGCGGGCCCGCGGATTCGTCAACGCCGTGCTGCGGAAGGTGTCCGCCGACGACCTCGCCGGCTGGGCCGGGATCATCGCCCCGGCGTACGACGTCGACCCGGTCGGGCAGCTGTCGGTCACGACGGCGCATCCGCGCTGGATCGTCGAGGCGTTCCGCGACGCGCTCGGTGGTGACCTGGATGAAACCCGCGCGGCGTTGGTCGCGTCCGGGGACCGCCCGCAGGTCCACCTCGTCGCCCGCCCGGGTCGCATCGATCGCGACGTGCTGGCGCGCGCCAGCGGCGGGCAGCCCGGCCCGTGGTCGCCGTACGCCGTCCGGCTCGCCGAGGGCGATCCGGCCGCGATCACCGCGGTGCGCGACGGCCGCGCCGGCGTGCAGGACGAGGGCAGCCAACTGGTCGCGATCGCGCTCGCCACCGCCGCGCTCACCACCGCAACGGTGGGCCGGCCGGCCCGTGGGCCGAGCTGGTGGCTGGACATGTGTGCCGGCCCGGGTGGCAAGGCGGCGTTGCTCGGTTCCATTGCCCGGCAGGGGGTCCGGGTGCTCGCGGCCGAGCCGCGGGCGCACCGCGCCGCCATGGTCGCGCGGTCCTGCGCCGGTCTGCCGATCGACGTCATCCAGGCCGACGGCACGGCCCCGGCCTGGCCGGCGGCGGCCCTCGACCGGGTGCTCGTGGATGCGCCCTGCACCGGGCTGGGAGCGCTGCGGCGTCGCCCGGAGGCGCGCTGGCGGCGGACGCCGGACGACGTCCCCGGTCTCACTCGGTTGCAGCGCGGGCTGCTCACCCACGCGCTCGACGCCGTCCGGCCGGGCGGGATCGTCGGCTACGTCGTCTGCTCACCGCACCTGGCCGAGACGACCGGCGTCGTCGCGGCGGTCCGCGAGCAGACCGGCGCCGAGGCAGTCGACGCGCGGCCGCTGCTACCCGGCGTACCCGATCTCGGCGACGGTCCCGCGGTGCAGCTCTGGCCGCACCGGCAGGGCACCGACGCGATGTTCCTTGCCCTGCTGCGCCGCCCGGCCGCGGCCGCCCCTGCCTACACTCAGCAGCCGTGACCCCGCTGATCGCGCCGAGCATCCTCTCCGCCGACTTCGCCAGGCTGGCCGACGCGGCCGCGGCCTTCGCCGACGCCGACCGGCTGCACGTCGACGTGATGGACAACCACTTCGTGCCCAACCTCACCATCGGGCTCCCCGTCGTCGCGAGCTTGAAATCCGCGACGCCGCTGCCGCTGGACTGCCACCTGATGATCGAGGACCCGGATCGCTGGGCACCGCCCTATGCCGAGCAGGGCGCGCACAACGTGACCTTTCACGCCGAAGCTGCTGCGGACCCGGTGCGGATCGCCCGGGCGCTGCGATCGGCCGGAGCCCTCGCCGGTCTCGCGGTCAAGCCGAGGACGCCGCTCGAGCCCTACCTGTCGATCCTCACCGAATTCGACACGCTGCTGGTGATGACGGTCGAGCCCGGCTTCGGCGGCCAGGGCTTCATCGCCGAGGTGCTGCCGAAGGTGCGGGAGGCCCGCCGCCGGGTGCGATCGGGCCACCTGAGGCTGCACATCGAGGTCGACGGCGGGGTCGACGCCGACACGATCGAGGCGGCCGCTGCGGCCGGCGCCGACGTCTTCGTGGCGGGTTCGGCGGTGTACGGCGCCGAGGACCCGGGACGGGCTATCGAGGCACTGCGCGCCCGCGCCGCCGCCGCGACACCAGCTCGCTGATCGCCCGCCAGCC
>JBPCOR010000101.1:0-3168 GCA_051000035.1 Mycobacteriales bacterium
GTCCCGGTCATGCTGATGCTCGCCGAGGATCTGCTGTGGCGCCGGCCCCGGCCGCGGTGGCGGACCGGCGTCTTGCTCGGTGTCGTGACCGCGGCGCAGGCACTGGTCAGTGAGGAGCTCGTGCTCCTGACGGCGATCGGCGCGGCGGCGACGATGCTTGTCGCCGTCGTCAACCGGCCCCGCGACGTCCTGCGGGCGGTGCGGGGCGGTGCGGCCGGCGTGGCGATCGCCATCGCCTCGTTCGGGGCCGTCTTCGGCTACCCGCTGCTCACCCAGCTCCGCGGCGGCCGGGCGCTGGGCAGTCTGGACGCGAAGCCGTACGTGGCGGAGCCGCTGGACTGGATCCTGCCCACGGACCGGCTGCTTACCGCGGCCGTGCATCGCACCGGTGAATTCAGCGCCCGGGGACTGGGCCAGTGGGAGGCCGGCGGGTACCTCGGCGTCATGCTCATCGGAGTGCTCGTCGTCATCGCGGGGTGGCTGTGGCACCGCCCGGCGGTACGGATCGCCGCGATCATGGTGCCGGTCACGATGGTGCTGTCGCTCGGGCCGCAGCTGCGGATCGGCGGCCATTTTCTCGGCCCGCCACTGCCCTGGGCGGCGCTGCGCATGCTGCCGGGGATCTCCGATGTGTTGCCGATCCGGATGGCCTTTCCGATGTGGATCGCCGTCGGCCTGCTGGTGGCATTCGGCGCCGAGGCGATGCTCGGCCGGCCGGCCAGCCGGCGGCAGGTCGCCGGTCTCGCCGTCCTCACCCTCGCCGTGCTGCTGCTGGTGCCGACGACCGAACCGGCCGGCCGGACCACCGGCATACCGGCGTTCTTCACCAGTGCCGCGGTGAAGCAGACTCCGTTCGGCGCGTCGACCCTGATCCTGCCGCTCGCGCTGCCGCCGATCGACCAGCGGCCGATGCTGTGGTCGGCCACCACGGGCGTGCGGTTCCGGGACGTCGGCGGCGCCGCGAAACGGCACGACGGGCAGGGCGGGACCCAGTCCGACCCGATCACCACGCCGCTGATCCTGTGGGCCTCGGACGTCACGCACGAGCCGGTCATCCGCGGCGAGCGGCAGCTCGCGGCGCGGTGGCTGCGCCTGCAACATGTCCAGTACATCCTGGTGGCGGTCGACTACGTCCGGGCCGACACGGTCGCTCGGGTTCAGCAGCTGGTCGGTGTTCCCGCGGTGTCAGACTCAGGTGGGGTGGTCGTCTTCCGGGTCCCCGGCATCGTCAGGCCGGCCGGCTGACAGCGGCGTGGCCGAGGTCGGTGTGCTCGTGGTGATGGGCGTCTCCGGCTGCGGCAAGACCACGGTCGGCCGGGCCCTCGCCGACCGGCTGGGCTGGGACTTCGAGGAGGGCGATGCCCTGCACCCGCCCGACAACATCGCGAAGATGGCGGCCGGTTACCCCCTGACCGACGACGACCGCTGGCCCTGGCTACGCCGGATCGGCGACTGGATCGACGGCGAGGACCGGGCGAAGCGGCGCTGCGTCGTGACCTGCTCGGCGCTCAAGCGCGCCTACCGCGACCTGATCACCCACGGCCGCCCCGACGTCGCGTTCGTGCACCTCATCGGCAGCCGGACACTGATCGCCGAGCGGCTCACGCACCGGCACGGGCATTTCATGCCGTCGTCGCTGCTGGACAGCCAGTTCCGCGACCTGCAGCCGCTGCAGCCCGACGAGGTCGGGCTGGGCCTGGATATCGCCGCCGGCTCGGATGCGATTGTCGGCGAGGTCACCGGCTGGCTCAACGACTGACGTAAGAGTCAGGTGTTGGTGGCCAAGGCGGCGAGCCGGTCGTGGGTGCCGTTGAACGTGTCCTGGTCGCCGGGGCAGGTGCCGGAGTCGGCGTACCGCCAGAACGCCGGCACCGCTCGGGCTCGCCTACAGTTTCCTCACCATGGACGAACCGCTGCCGGTGACCGCGCCGCCGGTGACCGCGCCGCCGGATCGACCGGCCGGGCGGCCCCGGACCGAGATCGTGCTCGTCCTCGCACTCTCCCTGGGCGCCTCGGCGCTCTACGCCCTGACCAGCCTGGTCGGATCGCTCACCGCACCCAAGCCGCTCGCGCAGCAGCACGCGAACCTCAATACCTCGCAGGCGCCGGGCCGGCCGTGGCTGGACCTGACCTACCAGCTGCTCGGGATCGGCACGGCGCTCGTCCCGGCGGTCCTCGCCGTCTTCCTGCTCGCCCGGGCCGGCCGCCCGGCGACGGCCATCGGGGTCGACCTACGCCGGCCCCGCGGCGACCTGCTGCGCGGGGCAGCGCTCGCGATGCTGATCGGCGTGCCGGGGTTGGGGATCTACCTTGCCGCGCACGCGCTGGGCATCGGCCTGTCGGTGGTGCCCGAGTCGCTGCCGGCCGTGTGGTGGCGCTATCCGGTGCTGGTGCTGGCAGCGGTGCAGAACGCCGTGCTGGAGGAGGTCGTCGTGGTCGGCTACCTGCTGACCCGCCTGGACGATCTGGGCTGGCGGCGGAGCCGGGCCCTCGGCGCGAGCGCGCTCCTGCGCGGCACGTACCACCTCTACCAGGGCTTCGGCGGGTTCGTCGGCAACGCTCTCATGGGCGTGATCTTCGGCTGGATCTTCCAGCGCACCAAGCGAATCGGGCCACTCGTCGTAGCCCACGCGCTGATCGACACGGTGACCTTCGTCGGCTACGCGCTGCTGGTCGGGCACGTGAGCTGGCTGACCTGATCCGCCCGGATCAGGCCTACACTCCCCGCGTGCGGGTCGATCTCGTGGGGACGATCGGCGTGGTCACCGGCTCCGGCTCGGTCGTGGGGCATCAGCTCGGCGGCCGGCGCAACCGGGTCGTGCTCGCGGCCCTCGCGCTCGCCGAGCGTGGCCTGACCACCGGGGCGCTGGCGGCGATGGTCTGGCCCGATGCGCCGCCGCCGAGCTGGGCTGCAGCGCTGCGTGGCGTCGTCCGCGGTCTGCGCGCCGCGCTGGAGCCGATCGGCGCCCGCGATCTCGTGGTGACGACACCGTCGGGCTACGGCCTGGCCGCGACTGCGAGCACCGACGTCGCCGTTGCTGCCGCGGGCCTGCGCGCGGCCGAGCGCGCGCTCGCCGACGGAGATGCCGCAGCCGCGGTCGCAGCGGCTGCCCCGGCGGCGGATCTGGACGGTGCGGCCCTGCTCGCCGGAGAAGACCTGGACTGGCT
>JBPCOR010000018.1:0-15841 GCA_051000035.1 Mycobacteriales bacterium
CACCGGCATCTTATTCTGCTGGTCGACATCGTTGGTGGCGGTACTGTCTGTCATAGGTGCTCCGATTTGCTGGTTATCGTTGCTTCTTCTTGCGGTTCTGGGGCTGGCGTGGCGGGCCGCCGGACCGGCGCTGCGCCGCCTGCTGTGACCGGGGCTTGCCTCCGGCCGCCGTGCTCGTCGGCCGACGCGCCGGATCGGCGTCAGCCGAAGACGCCGCGGCATCGGACCCGGCGGATCCGGCTCGGCCCCCGTCGGGCGCCGTGGTCGTGTCCACGCCGGCGCCAGCCGCCCGCACGATTGTCCGACCTCGCTGGTCCCGCCGTGGCTTTGCTCCCGGGCGCGGCGCGCTGATGGCGGCGACGACCGGCGCCGCGGCTCCCGCCGCCTCGAGCCGCGGCGTCACGCGGGTGAGCATGTAGAACTGCTGGCCCATCGTCCACAGGTTGTTCGTCAGCCAATACAGGAGCACGCCGAGCGGAAGTCCGAAAACCAGCCCGGAGAATGCCAGCCCGATCGGGACGACCCACAGCATGAGTTTCTGGATGGTCGCCTGCTGGCCGTCCAGATTGTCCTTGTTCCGGATATAATTCTGCCATTGTGTGGTAAATGTCGCGACACAGGAGACGAGCAGCAGGATCCCGATGACGACCCGCGTCGAGGTCGGGTCCGCGGAGAGCTGGTGCAGGAAGGTCGAGGTGCTGCGGAACGACGCGGGAATCGGTGCGCCGAAGAATTTCGCGTCGACCGCGCTGTCGGTTTGCCCCTGGGTCCAGCCGTAGAGCGCGTGTGCGCCCGGGCGCAGGCGCCGTAGTACGTGGTACAGCGAGATGAAGACCGGCGCCTGCACGACCAGCGGAAGACAGCCGCCGAGGGGGTTGACGCCTGCCTCGCGCTGCAGGTCCATCACCGCCTTGCCCTGGGCCTGGCGGTCGTTCGCGTGCTTCTTCTTCACCTCCGCGAGGCGCGGCTGCAGAGCCTGCATCTTGCGCATGGAGTGGAACTGCTTGACGAACAGCGGGAAGAGGATGAGCCGGATCGTGATGACCAGGAAGCAGATCGACAGCGCCCACGCCCAGCCGCCATTGGGGGTAAGGACCTGGGAGAAGAGCTCGTGCCAGCGCAGCAGGACCCACGAGATGCCGGTATAGAGCCAGTTGAGTAGGTGTGGCAACGACGGACTCCCTACGAATTCGGCGGCGCGGCGCCCGCGGACGCATGTGCGGTCCCGGACTGGTCCCGATCAGACGCCTGCTCCGCCGTACCTCGGCGGTCGTCGGAGCCGGCAATCGGGTCTGCCGGCACCGGGTCGTACCCACCGCGATGGTACGGGTGACACCGCAGCAGCCGCCGGACGGCAAGCCAGCCGCCGCGGCGCGCGCCGTAGCGAGTGATGGCATCGACGGCGTAAGCACTGCAGCTGGGCGTGTATCGGCACGATGGTGCCCGCATCGGACTGACGTAGCGCTGGTAGAAACGCAGCAGCGCGAGCACGAGTCGCCGCACCGGGTTCACCGGGCCTGCACCGCCGCGGGTGGCACGGCGCCGTGGTCCGCCCCGGTGGCGGGCGCGACCCCGACGGTAGGAAGCCGCGCCAGCGCCCGGTCGAGATCCGCGCCCAGCTGTGCCGAGGTGCGTCGCCCTGCACCGGGCAGCGCACGCACGACGACCTGACTACCGGCCGCCAGGCGGTTCAACCGTTCTCGCGTGAGATGCCGCAACTGTCGGCTCGTGCGGTGTCGCTGCACCGACGACCCAACCGCCCGCCCGATGATGAAACCGACCCGCGTGTGGTCCGACCCGGCAGCGCCGCCGGGCTGCAGGTAGTGCACTACCAGGGCGGGGCCGCCGACCCGCCGACCGGCTCGGACGACCCGATCGAAGTCGGTGGACCGGCGCAGTCGCGCTGCTGCGGGCAGCATCCGGATACCGATCGGGCGTCGATGCCGGTCAGGCCGACAGGACGCCGCGACCCTTGTGGCGTCGGCGGGTGATCACCGCGCGGCCAGCCCGGGTACGCATCCGCAACCGGAACCCGTGCGTGCGGGCGCGACGGCGATTGTTCGGCTGGTACGTGCGCTTGCTCACGACGTGATCTCCCGCTCCGGCGCCCCACCGGACATGCTGCGGCCCGGCCGTGGGGCGAGCCCGGCCGGACGCGACATCGCTGGCCGACCGCCACGCGCACGCCGGAACGGTGCGGAGTTAGGGAGCCCTCGACTGCCCCACGGTACGGATTCTGCGCCGCCGAGGTCAACCGGACGTTGGGTGCGGCCGCGGCCCGGTGCGAGTCGTCGACGCCAGCCGTCGGGTGAACGTGCGCTGCCGGCTGGCCGGCCCGAACCGATCCGGGCCGGGTCGTCGGTTGTGGACAACGCCGAGGCGCTGTTAGCGTTCAGGCCCGCCACCTGGGCACCGTCATCCGCCGTACCGGCCCGCACCCACCGAGGGACCGCGAACCGGGCGCGATGGGTCGTGATTGCGATCCTGCGCGGCGTGCACAGGGTGTGGATGACGCTGTGGATGACGCCCCGTCCCGCCGCCCGTGGTCGGATCGAAGCGACGCCGACGAGCGCTACCGAGGGGGTTGCGTGCCAGACACCACCTCGACCGACCCGGCAGATCGGCACGATCTCGGCGCCATGACCCCCGCTGGGCCCACCGCTGGCCCCCCCGCTGCCGACGGGTCCGGCCCGCCGACCGGCGACGCGCGGCACTCCGGCGGCGGCCCCGCAACGAGCGCCACGACCGACGTCGCCCAGCTCGCCGCGGTGTGGGACGCCGTCCTCGCCGAGAGTGAAGCGGCGGACGTGAGCCCGCAACACCGCGCCTGGCTGGGGCAGACCGTGCCGCTGGGGTTCGTCGGTGACAACGTCCTGCTCGCCGCGCCGAGCAAATTCGCCAAGGAGGTGCTGGAGACCCGGTTGCGGGGACTCATCACCACCGCGCTCGGAACGATCCTCGACCGCGACGTGCGGATCGCCGTCACCATCGAATCTGTGCCGGACGAGCAGTCGCCGGAGTCCGCGGACTCGGACCAGCGGCGCATCAGCCTTTCGCCGGCCGACGGCCGAGCTGAATTGCGGTCCGCAGGTCCGGCCCCGCTGACATCCAGAGAGCGCTTCGCGTCGCCGCCGGGTACGCTCCGGCCGGCGCCGGCGCGAAACGACACCGCGCTGCTGAACCTGAAATACCAGTTCGAAACGTTCGTCATCGGGTCGAGCAACCGGTTTGCCCACGCGGCCGCGGTCGCGGTCTCCGAGAATCCTGCCGACGCCTACAACCCGCTGTTCATCTATGGCGATTCGGGATTGGGCAAGACCCACCTCCTGCACGCCATCGGGCACTATGCGCGCAGCCTGTTCCCGGGCACGAGGGTCCGGTACGTCAGCTCGGAGGAATTCACCAACGACTTCATCAACTCCCTGCGTGATGACAAGATGCAGGCCTTCCAGCGTCGCTACCGGGACAACGACATCCTGATGATCGACGACATCCAGTTCCTGGAACGCGCGGAACGGACCCAGGAGGAGTTCTTCCACACCTTCAACACGCTGCACAATGCGAGCAAGCAGATCGTGATCTCCTCCGACCGGCCACCGAAGGAGCTGGTCACCCTCGAGGACCGGCTCCGCACCCGCTTCGGCTGGGGACTGATCACCGACGTGCGCGCGCCGGATCTGGAGACCCGGATCGCGATCCTCAGCAAGAAAGCAGCGCAGGAGCGGCTCCCACTCCCGTCCGAGGTGCTGGAATTCATCGCGACCAAGATCCAGAGCAACATCCGCGAGCTGGAAGGTGCCCTCATCCGTGTCGCGGCCTTCGCCAGCCTGTCGGGTAAGCCGGTGGATCTCGCGCTTGCCGAGATCGTGCTCAAGGACCTGATCCCGGAGTCCGAGCAGCCGCAGATCAGCGCCGCGACGATCATGGTCACGACGGCCGACTACTTCGGCATCACGATGGATGAGCTGTGCGGCGCGTCCCGCAGCCGGGTGCTGGTTACCGCGCGGCAGATCGCGATGTACCTCTGCCGGGAGCTGACGGACCTCTCGCTGCCGAAGATAGGGCAGACCTTCGGCGGCCGCGACCACACCACGGTGATGCACGCCGAGCGCAAGATCCGCGGGCTCATCGGCGAGCGCAGGTCGATCTTCAACCAGGTCACCGAGCTCACCAACCGCATCAAACAACGAGCCCGCCAGTGACATCTGATCGCGCCGTGACGGCGACTACGCGTCGTGTCCGATGCTCCGTGCACAGCGTGGGGACAAGTCTGTGGATAGCCGGGTATGACTCCGCAGAGCAACCAGCCGTTCACCGACGATCCACCCCGACGGGCCCGTTCGGCCTACCGCGGACCCCAGGACGTCCACACCGGCATCGCCGCCTTGACCTGCGACAACGCCCGTTGTCCACCTTTTCCACAGGTCCGACGACTACGACGATAGGTATCTACTCGGGGACACCCCCACCACAGTTGCTCGGTGAACCGTGTGGACGGCGCGGTTCCCAGGCGCATTCTCACCCCCCTGATCCGGCGACCGGGCGTCAGTCCGCCCGGCCCGATTCCGACCGGAATCGGATCTGCTGGAATACCCCTGGACCCCTGCGCATCGGCGTCGGGCATCGATGAGGAGCAACGACCGATGAAGTTCCGGGTCGATCGAGACGCGTTCGCCGACGCGGTCACGTGGACGGCGCGAGCACTGCCCAACCGGCCACCGATGCCGGTTCTTGGCGGCCTGCTGCTTGACGTGGACGACACGCGGCTGTCGGTCGCCGGTTTCGACTACGAGGTCTCCGCGCAGGTCGACATCGAGATGCATGCGGCGAGCGCCGGCCGGGCACTGGTGAGCGGGCGGTTGCTCGCCGATATCACGCGGTCGTTGCCGCCGCACCCGGTCGACGTCGCCGTGGAGGGACCGCGGATGTCGATCAGCTGCGGCAACGCGTCGTTCCAGTTGCCGACGATGCCCGTTGAGGATTATCCGAGCCTGCCGCAGATGCCCACGACGGCCGGCGCGGTCGCGGCCAGCACGTTCGCGATGGCCGTCGGCCAGGTCGCGGTCGCGGCCGGGCGGGACGACACGCTCCCGATGCTGACCGGGGTCCGGATGGAGATCGACGGCGAGCGGATCACCCTCGCCGCGACCGACCGCTACCGGCTGGCGGTCCGGACCCTGCGCTGGCGCCCGGACCGGCCGGGCACCTCGACCGCGATCCTGGTCCCGGCCCGCACCCTGCAGGAAGCGGCGAAGACGTTGTCGAGCACCGACGACGAGGTCGTGGTCGCGCTCTCGGAGTCGACGGCGGGTGAGGGCCTGATCGGCTTCACCTCCGGCCGACGACGATTGACCACCCGCCTGCTCGACGCGCAGTTCCCGCCGTACCAGTCGCTGTGGCCCGCGCAGTTCAACGGCACCTGCGACCTGCCGGTGGGGCCCTTCGTCGAGGCGGCGAAGCGGGTGTCGCTGCTGGCCGATCGGGGCACGCCGATCCGGTTGGAGTTCGATACCGGCGGCGTGACGCTCGTCGCGGGCGGCGACGACGGGGGCCGGGCCCAGGAGCATGTCGAGGTCGATTTCGCCGGCGAACCCGTCACCATCGCGTTCAACCCGACATTCCTGCTCGACGGTGTCACGGCCGTCGACGCCGACAGCGCCCGGATCGCGTTCACGACCGCCCTGAAGCCCGCCGTGGTGAGCGCCGGCGGGGATGCTTCCGACGATCCGGACTACCGGTACCTGGTGCAGCCGGTGCGGCTGCCGGGATGATGGTGTGTGAGCGGTCGGCGGCGGGCGACGGTGCAGCGGCGCGGGTGCGCCCAAACTTGCTACTCGGCACGAACGCAACTCGGAACGGAGGCCCGCGATGAAGCTCGGTCTGATCGGCTTGGGCAAGATGGGCGGCAACATGGCGCAGCGGCTGACGCGCGCCGGTCACGACGTCGTCGGCTACGACCGGTCGGCGGAGTCTCCGCGAGACGTGTCGAGCCTGGACGAGCTGGTCGCCGCGCTGGCAGCGCCGCGGGTCGTGTGGGTGATGGTTCCGGCCGGCAAGGCGACCCAGGACACCGTCACCCGGCTCGGCGAGCTGCTGTCCGACGGCGACGTTGTCGTCGACGGCGGCAACAGCAAGTACACCGACGATCAGGACCACGCGAAAGCGCTGAAAGAGAAGGGAATCGGCTTCGTCGACTGCGGGGTGTCCGGCGGCGTGTGGGGCATCACCGAGGGCTACGCGCTGATGTGCGGTGGGGAGGACGAGGATGTCGCGAAGGCGCAGCCGGCGTTCGATGCCCTCAAGCCCGAGGGTGATGCGGGCTTCGTGCACGCCGGGCCGGTCGGGGCCGGGCACTTCGTGAAGATGGTGCACAACGGTATCGAATACGGCCTCATGCAGGCCTACGGCGAGGGGTACGAGCTGCTGGCAGCCTCACCGCTGGTGCAGAACGTGCCGGACGCGTTCAAGAGCTGGACCCAGGGCACGGTGATCCGATCCTGGCTGCTCGACCTGCTGGTGCGCGCCCTGGATGCCGACCCGGAGCTGTCGCAGCTGCGCGGCTATGCGCAGGACTCCGGTGAGGGCCGGTGGACGGTGGAGGCGGCGATCGACAATGCCGTGCCGATGCCGGTGATCACCGCGGCGCTGTTCGCCCGGTTCAGCTCCCGGCAGGAGGACTCGCCGGCGATGCGGGTCGTCGCCGCGCTGCGCAACCAGTTCGGCGGTCACCCGGTCGGTAGGGCCGGCGACTCCGCCGACGTACCCATCGCCTGAGCGCCCGTCCCGGTCCCGCGTGTACGTCCGGCACCTCGAGCTGACCGACTTCCGCAACTACCGGGCCGTTGATCTGCCGCTCACGCCCGGCGCGACGGTGCTGGTCGGGCGGAACGGGCAGGGCAAGACCAACCTGGTGGAGGCGCTGTACTACGTCGCCACGCTCGGCAGCCACCGGGTGGCCGGCGACGCCCCGCTGATCCGCCGGGGCGCGGAGCGGGCGGTGGTGCGGGCGGCGATCGGGCACGAGGGGCGCGAGCTGCTGGTGGAGCTGGAGATCAGCGCGGGCAAGGCGAACCGGGCCCGGCTCAACCGCGCCCCGTTGCCAAAGGTGCGCGGCGTCCTGGGCGCCCTGCGGGCGGTGCTCTTCGCTCCCGAGGACATCACGATCGTGCGCGGCGACCCGAGCGAGCGGCGCGCCTTCCTGGACGCGGTGCTGGTGGCCAGGAACCCGCGGTACGCCGGCGTACGAGCCGATTACGAACGCGTCCTCCGGCAGCGGAACGCGCTGCTGAAGACCGCTGGCGGGCGGCGCGGGGCCGATCTGTCCACGTTGGACGTCTGGGACCGGCACCTGGTCCGCTACGGCGCGGAGCTGCTCGCCGGCCGGCTCGCGTTGACCGGCGCGATCGCGCCGTACGTCGAGCGGGCCTACGCCGACGTGTCATCCGACGCGGACCCGGCGATCACGGTGTACAGCTCGACCACGCCACTGCCGGACGCGACCGACGTGGCGGCTGCCGCTGCCGCGCTCGCCGCGGCGGTGGCCGATGCCCGCGCCCGCGAGCTCGAGCGCGGGATCACGCTGATCGGCCCGCACCGCGACGACGTGAGCCTGTCGATCGGGGACCTGCCGGCCCGCGGCTATGCCAGCCACGGCGAATCCTGGTCGCTCGCGCTTGCGCTGCGGCTTGCGTCCTATGACCTGCTGAGGGCGGAAGGGGCCGAGCCGGTGCTGCTGCTCGACGACGTGTTCGCCGAGCTCGACACGGTCCGGCGCGAACGGCTCGCCGCCCGCGCCGCGGCCGCGACCCAGACGCTGGCCACCGTGGCCGTGGCCGCCGACGTACCGGCGGCGTTGCACGGGGAGCGGTTCGAGGTCACCGCCGGGCGGGTCTGTCATGCCGTCTGACCCGCAGCGCTCCGGCGGCACCGGACCGGACATCGCCCGGTCCGCCCTGGCGGCCGCCCGCGCCGCGAACCGCCGCAAGATTGCCGCCTCGCCGCGACGAGTTGCCGGCCGGCAAGCCCGTAACCCGCAAGGGGGATACTCCGGGGCCGGCGAGGACGCTCTCGACCCGGCCCGCCTCGGGCCGCTCGTCCGAGCACTGATCGATGACCTCGGCTGGACGAAGACCGCCGCCGCGGCCGGTGTGGTCGCGCGCTGGGCGGAGATGGTCGGTCCGGGCATCGCCGAGCACGCCAGACCGCAGAGCCTGCTCGACGGCGAGCTCGTGCTGGTCGCGGAGTCGACGGCGTGGGCGACCCAGCTCAGGCTGCTGGCGCCGCGGATCCTGGCGAGGCTCAGCGCCGAGGCCGGCAGCGGTGTGGTCACCCGGCTGCGGGTCCACGGTCCGACGGTGCCCAGCTGGCGGCATGGGCTGCGCCGGGTGGCCGGCCGCGGTCCGCGGGATACCTACGGATGACGGGACTCCGGATGACGGGCATCGCTGAGCGCCGTCGAACGGCCGGAGTGACCTCGGCGCGGATAGGGGCCCACGAAACCAGGCGCGCGTTTCGTCTGGGTGGCGATCAGGTGTGTGCAATACCCCGCCCTGTCGTCCTGACCCGATAGGATAGAGGCAGACCAGTCCACGCGCGCCGTCCAGGGTGCCCCAGACCTTACCGAGCAGCCCGCTTGGCTGCCCCTCGGAGACGGCCCGGGCATCGGTGGGCGATCGTTCGCGGCGAGATCCGCCGACCGGCGGAAGAGTGGAGTCGTGGCAGCTGTGAGTCAGCCAGACGGACCGATCGAGGCGTCGACCGGCGGCGGTGCTGCCACCCCCGACAACCCGCACGCTCGGAGGCGGAGCCGCGCAGGTGCGGACCAGGCGGGATACAGCGCCCGCAACATCACCGTCCTGGAGGGGCTGGAGGCGGTGCGCAAGCGCCCCAGCATGTACATCGGGTCCACCGGCGAGCGTGGCCTGCATCACCTCGTCTGGGAGGTCGTCGACAACTCCGTGGACGAGGCGTTGGCCGGCCACTGCGACCGCGTCGAGGTGACGCTGCTCGCCGACGGCGGGGTCAAGGTTGCCGACAACGGCCGCGGCATGCCGGTCGACATGCACCCGACAGAGAAGCGGCCGGCCGTCGAGGTCATCCTGACCGTGCTGCACGCGGGCGGGAAGTTCGACGGCAAGTCCTATGCCGTATCCGGCGGCCTGCACGGCGTCGGGGTCTCGGTCGTCAACGCCCTGTCCAAGCGCCTCGAGGTCGAGATCTGCAAGGACGGTTACGTCTGGACCCAGCCCTACGTCAACCAGCGTCCGGCCGAGAAGCTGGCCAAGGGCGCGCCGACGCAGGAGCACGGCACGATCGTGACCTTCTGGGCCGATGACAGCATCTTCGAGACGGTCGAGTATTCCTTCGAGACGATCTCGCGGCGGCTGCAGGAAATGGCATTCCTCAACCGTGGCCTGACGATCGTGCTGCGGGACGAGCGAGGCATCACGGTGAACCCCGACGACGGTGCCGACGGGGCCGCCTTCGCCACCGCCCCGACGGAGGTGACCTACCACTACCAGGGGGGCATCGCGGATTTCGTCCGGCACCTCAATGCCATGAAGAGTCCGCTGCACCCCTCGGTGATCAGTTTCGGCGACGAGGGTGAGGGCATCGCCGCCGAGATCGCGATGCAGTGGAACGAGTCGTACTCGGAGTCGGTCCACACCTTCGCCAACACCATCAACACCATCGAGGGCGGCACCCACGAGGAGGGGTTCCGGTCGGCGCTGACCTCCGTGGTCAACAAGTACGCGCTGGATCGCAAGCTGCTGAAGGAGAAGGACAAGGACGACCGGCTCTCCGGCGACGACGTCCGGGAGGGCCTCGCCGCGATCATCTCGATAAAGCTCGCGAACCCGCAGTTCGAGGGCCAGACCAAGGCCAAGCTCGGCAACACCGAGGCCAAGTCGTTCGTGCAGAAGACGTGCAATGAATGGCTCGGCGCGTGGTTCGAGCGCAATCCCGGTGAGGCCAAGACCATTGTCGGCAAGGCGAGCCAGGCCGCGCGGGCCAGGCGGGCCGCGCAGGCGGCCCGGAAGCAGGCCCGCAAGGGGCTGCTCGACGTCGGCCCGTTGCCGGGCAAGCTCGCGGATTGCCGGTCGACCGATCCGGGCGAGAGCGAGGTCTACATCGTCGAGGGCGACTCCGCCGGTGGCTCGGCCAAATCCGGCCGCGACTCGCTCTATCAGGCGATCCTGCCGATCCGGGGCAAGATCATCAACGTGGAGAAGGCCCGCATCGACCGGGTGCTGAAGAACACCGAGGTGCAGTCGCTGATCGCCGCGCTCGGCACCGGCATCCACGACGAATTCGACCTGACGAAATGCCGGTACCACAAGATCGTGCTGATGGCCGACGCCGACGTCGACGGGCAGCACATCCGGACCCTGCTGCTGACATTGCTGTTCCGTTTCATGCGCCCGCTCATCGAGGCGGGATACGTGTATCTCGCCCAGCCGCCGCTGTACAAGATCAAGTGGCAGCGTGCTGCGGCGGAGTACGCATATTCCGACCGGGAGCGCGACGGACTCCTGCAGGTCGGCCGGGAGGCAGGCCGGAAGGTCCCGACACACGACGGGATCCAGCGCTACAAGGGCCTGGGCGAGATGAACGCCAAGGAATTGTGGGAGACCACGATGGATCCCGCGACCCGGGTCCTGCTGCAGGTGAGCCTGGACGACGCCGCGACCGCCGATGAGCTGTTCACCATCCTGATGGGCGAGGACGTCGAGGCCCGCCGCTCGTTCATCGTCCGCAATGCCAAAGACGTCCGGTTCCTCGACATCTGAGCCCACTCCCCGCCGGCGCGCCGATGAATGCCGGGACCACGCCGTCCCGGGTCTGATTACTGCCGTTCCATGAGGAGATAACGCGTGACGGACACCACCCTGCCGCCGGAAGGACCACCGCCGGGCGGACGCGTCGAGCCGGTCGACATCCAGGTCGAGATGCAGCGCAGCTACATCGACTACGCGATGTCGGTCATCGTCGGCCGGGCGCTGCCCGATGTGCGGGACGGCCTGAAGCCGGTGCACCGCAAGATCCTCTACGGCATGTACGACTCCGGCTTCCGCCCCGATCGGGGCTACGTGAAATGCTCCCGGGTCGTCGGTGACGTGCTCGGCAATTACCACCCACACAGCGACACAGCGGTATACGACACCCTGGTGCGGCTCGCGCAGCCGTGGTCGATGCGCGCCCCGCTCGTCGACGGGCAGGGCAACTTCGGCTCGCCGGGCAACGACCCGGCCGCGGCGATGCGCTACACCGAGTGCCGGCTCTCGCCGCTGGCCATGGAGATGCTCCGCGAGATCGACGAGGACACCGTCGACAAGAGCCCGAATTACGACGGACGCACCACCGAACCGGACATCCTGCCGAGCCGGATCCCGAACCTGCTGGTCAACGGCTCCTCCGGTATCGCCGTCGGCATGGCGACCAACATCCCACCGCACAACCTGCGCGAGGTCGCCGACGGCGTCACCTGGCTGCTGGACCACCCGCAGGTCGACGACGAGGAACTGCTCGCGGCGCTGATGGAGCGCATCAAGGGCCCCGATTTCCCCACCCACGGCCTGATCGCCGGGCGCGATGGCATCGAGGATGCCTACCGGACCGGGCGCGGCTCGATCAAGATGCGCGCCGTCGTGACGATCGAGGAGGATCAGAGGGGCCGGACGATCCTGGTCGTCACCGAGCTGCCGTACTCCGTCAATCCCGACAACCTGGCCGAGTCCATCGCCCAGCTTGTGCGCGACGGCAGGATCGCCGGAATCAGCGAGCTCAACGACGAGTCCTCCGACCGGATCGGCCGGCGGTTGGTCATCACGCTGAAGCGGGACGCGGTCGCCAAGGTCGTCCTGAACAACCTCTACAAGCACACCCAGCTGCAGACGACGTTCGGCGCCAACATGCTCGCCCTGGTCGACGGCGTGCCGCGCACGCTACGGCTGGACCAGATCGTCCGGCATTACGTCGCGCACCAGATCGATGTCGTCGTGCGGCGGACTCGCTTCCGGCTGCGCAAGGCCGAGGAGCGGGCGCACATCCTGCGGGCCTACCTGGCGGCGCTCGATCAGCTGGATGCCGTGATCGCACTCATCCGGGGCAGTGCCACCGTCGAGGACGCGCGGACCGGTCTGATGGATCTGCTGTCCATCGACGATGACCAGGCCCGCGCGATCCTGGAGCTGCAACTGCGCCGGCTCGCCGCGCTGGAGCGGCAGAAGATCATCGACGAAGCCGCCGACGTCCAGGCCATGATCGCCGATTTCGAGGCGATTCTGGCCAGCCCGGAGCAGCAGCGGCAGATCGTGCGGGACGAACTCGCCGACATCGTGGAGCGCTACGGCAATGACCGGCGGACCCTCTTCGTCCCGGCCGACGGCGACCTGTCGATGGAAGACCTCATCGCCGACGAGGACGTCGTCGTCACGATCAGCCGCAGCGGATATGCCAAGCGCACGAAGACCGATCTCTACCGGTCCCAGCGTCGCGGTGGTAAGGGCGTCCAGGGAGCGAGCCTGCGCGAGGACGACATCATCGCGCACTTCTTCGTCGCCTCCACCCACCACTGGATCCTGTTCTTCACCAACCGGGGCCGGGTCTATCGCGCCAAGGCCTACGAGCTGCCGGAGCAGAGCCGCACCGCCAAGGGTCAGCACGTCGCCAATCTGCTGGCCTTCCAGCCCGACGAGACGATCGCGCAGGCCATCGCGATCACCAATTACGATGCGGCGCCCTATCTCGTGCTCGCGACCAAGTCGGGGCTGGTGAAGAAATCCCGGCTCGCCGATTTCGATTCCAACCGCTCCGGCGGCATCGTCGCGGTCAACCTGAAGGATGACGACGAGTTGATCGGCGCCGCCCTGATCAATGCCGAGGACGACCTGTTGCTGGTCAGCCGGCAGGCGCAGTCGATCCGTTTCCACGCCGACGACGACAGCCTGCGCCCGATGGGCCGCGCGACGTCCGGTGTCATCGGGATGCGCTTCGGCGCCGACGATGAGTTGCTGGCGATGGAGGTCGTCCAGGAGGGCGTCGACGTACTCATCGCGACCGACGGCGGCTATGCCAAACGGACGAAGATCGAGGAGTACCCGGTCCAGGGGCGTGGCGGCAAGGGTGTGCTGACGGCCAAGATCGTGTCCAGGCGCGGCGGTCTGGTCGGGGCTCTGGCTGTCCACCTCGAGGATGAGATCTATGCGATTACGTCAGGTTCCGGCGTTATCAGGACGAAGGCCCGCCAAGTACGCCGGGCCCAGCGCCAGACGATGGGGGTCAGGTTGATGAACCTCCCCGAGGGTGTCAATCTGGTTGCCATTGCCCGCAACGCCGACGAGCTGGATGCACCAGCAGACGGGGCGTAGCCGGGTGACCTGGAGCGTGGGCGGCACGACGCCGCCGGCGGCAGCACGAGCGCCGCGCAATCGCTGGGAGGCGACGTGAGTGAGCCCCGCCAACGCGGGCTGACCGACAGCGGTGTCCAAGACGACCCCGCGGGACAGGACGGGTCGGCACCGCCCCCCCGCCCGGCCGGCAGCTCGGCACCGGTGCAGGGTCGCTCCGGCAACTGGTGGGACCGACGCCGGCCCGCCGATCAGCCCGGTGCGCCCGTGCCCACACCCACCGGCCGGGGGCCGGCAGGCAGCATCACCGGCGCCCGGCACGGTGCGGCCGGGTCTCCGGGAGCGGCGGAGCAGAGCCGGACGGTTGACGTGACGCCCGCACGTCGGAATGAGCGCCGAGCCCCCGCCCGCGGCCCGCGCCGCGCCCGGCTGCAGCTGCGCAACGTCGACCCGTGGTCGATGTTGAAGTTCTCCCTGGTCCTTGCGATCGCCCTCTTCGTGGTGTGGATGGTCGCGGTCGGCGTCCTGTACGGCGTTCTCGACGGGATGGGCGTCTTCGGCAAGCTCAACCGCACGGTTGATGAGATCAACGGCAGCACCCAGCGGATCATCACGCCGCAGATCGTCTTCGGCGCGGCCGCCGTCGTCGGGGTGGTGAACATCGTCCTATTCACTGCATTTGCCACCTTGGGCTCGTTCATCTACAACATCTGCGCCGACATGGTCGGCGGGCTAGAGGTCACGCTCGCCGAGCACGAGTAGGCCCGCCCGTCCGGTCGCAAGCCGATCCAGCTGGGGACGACCCGCCGGCGTACGCTAGTCTTTTCGGACCGCGAGGTGTGCGCGGGTCAGGCATCTGCGACGCTGTCAACGAAGCGGTGAAACGGGCCTGTAGCTCAGACGGTTAGAGCGCATCCCTGATAAGGATGAGGCCGGAGGTTCAAGTCCTCCCAGGCCCACCCGATTCGCCGTTGCACCCCGACCGGTTTTACACCGAGCGCGGCCGGTGACCCGCCGGCGTCGCCTAGGCAGAGGAGCATGCCGATGAGGAGGATCTTCCTGCTACTCGTGGCGGCGGGCGCGGGGGCTGCGCTGGCGCGCAAGCGGCGGGCATCTCGCGCGGAGGCAGATCTATGGCCCGAGGCGACGACCAACAACTGATCCGGGTCGCCGCCGGCCGGGGGACGTAGCTCAACTGGCAGAGCACCGCCTTTGCAAGGCGGGGGGTGAGGGTTCGAGTCCCTTCGTCTCCACCCGATCTGCCCAGCGCACGCACCTCGTGAGGATTACAATCCGCTGTCCCGAAGCGCCGGAACATTGCCCGGACATCCCTCCCTCTTGGGCGCGCGGTCAGCGCGGCACGGCAGGTACCGCGCCGGGGCGGCGATCAAGCACCATTCGCCGCGGATTGTGCCCCTCGCCACGACCCCGGTGACCATTGCTGTGTCGGCGCCGTAGCGATGTGCGGCCGGCAGCATCGCCGGGCCGGCGGGATCGGTGCACGCAAACAGGTTCGAAACCAAAAGATTCATCAATCGCCGTCCGCCCAATCGGCACGAACCTTTCGGCGCTCCGGCGTGCGCGATGGTGCCTGTCGTGAACGATCTGTGCGAGAATGATGGGAGTTGTCAAAATCGAATTTAAGGGAGATATGAGCGTGGCCGAGCGTGCGGTAAATGTCTGCGATATCGAGGACCGTGACGGAGCATTCGTCGCGGCCGTTTCGCACGTACGTATCGAGATCGGCGGGAGGGTGCACGAGTTCGACGTGTGCCAACCGCACCTGGACGGGCTGACGTCGGCCGTCGCCGACTTCCTGCCGGCGCCGCGCCGGCGGACCGCGGTGAAGCGTGGTGGCCGCCGCCGTGCGGCCGGGGCGCGCAAGACGACGACGCGACGTCCCCGGGCGACCGTGCGGGCCACCGGCCGCAGGACCGCACGCACAACGGTGCGGTCCAGCGCGGCCGGCCCCTCCGCCGAGCAGGTGCGGATGTGGGCCCGGGAGCAGGGTCTTGAGGTGCGTGACCGGGGTCGGCTGCCCAAGGCGCTGATCGACGGGTTCGTCGCCGCGCAGAAGTAGTCGCGAGCGCCGTGCGGGGGCGGTGGGTCGCGCTATCTGTCATCGCGATCGCGGTGGGCGGATGCCATTCCGGGGGCGGTGATGCCCGTAGCTCTGCCACGACCGCACGGGTGTCGCCGTCACCTGCTCATAGCCATCCGGCAGCGCACGGCGCGGCGCCCAGCCGGGTGACCTCCGCGCCGCCAAGGACCACCAGGTCCACGCCGACGCGGCCCGCACCCACGACAACGCCCCCGGGGACTACTTCTGCATCGACGACGCGACCACCGACGACGCCACCGGCGCCGCCGCCGACGACCCCACCCGCACCGACGACGACGCAGGTCGGCGCCTGCCCCTATCTGTCGACGACCTTCGTCATGTACACCATCGGCCAGCACATCGCCCGGACAACGGTCTCCTCAGCGGTGCC
>JBPCOR010000030.1:0-3401 GCA_051000035.1 Mycobacteriales bacterium
GCGCTTGCTCGGCCGCCGGTTGTTCACCGGGCAACCGGGCGACCGGTGTTGACGTCGGGGCGGCGAGCCGGTTGACTGCCGCTGATCCCATCGGCCGCAGCGCCCGCATCCCGTCGTGACCGCCGCACCCATTCGAGCTGGCCGCCCACGCCGGCACGGCAGCACACCACGTCGTCCAGACGTGCAGAGAGGACCCTCGTCATGCGTCCACGCAGCCGCCTGATCACCCTGGCCGCGAGTGCGGCCTGCCTCACCCTGGCCGTCACGGCGGCCGCGGGCGCCGCCACCTCCAGCCCGAGCCACGCAGGCCCATCGGGGCACGCACACCGCGCCGCGCTCGATCACATCTTCGTCATCATGCTGGAGAACCATTCCCGGTCCAGCGTGATCGACGACGCCAACGCGCCGTATCTCACCCACCTCGCCCACGCATACGGCATGGGTGACAAGTACTACGGCGTCACGCACCCGTCGATGCCGAATTACATCGCCACCATCGGTGGGGACAACTTCGGGCTGCAGGACGACAACGACCAGAACGTCGTCAACCTCGATCGCCCCAACCTGGTCGACCAGCTGGAGGCGCATCGCGTCGGCTGGGACGCCTACATGCAGACCCTGCCGGCCAACAAGCTCGACCGGTTCGGCCCCACGCTGCCCGACGGCACGCAGGCACCGCTCTATGCGAAGAAGCACAATCCGTTCGTTCTCTTCGACGACGTGAAGAACAACCCGGCCCGGATGGCCCACGTCCGGGACTACCGCCGGCTGGGTGCGGACCTCGACAGCGGGCACGCTCCGCAATTCGTCTGGATCACCCCGAACCAGTGCAACGACATGCACGGTGGCGTCTACACCGCCATACCCGGCCACGCCGAGACGCCGTGCCCGTACGGCAGTACCAAGGACGACCCGAACGACGCCTCGCTGAAGGCGAAGGCCGACACCTTCGTGCGCGGCGCGGTCCGCACCATCACCCACTCCCGGGCCTGGACCCGGCACTCCGCGATCGTCATCGTCACCGACGAGAACGACTTCACCGGCAACGCCGAGACCGGCGGCTGGGAAAGCGCCAACGGCTGCTGCGACTCGCCGTACGTCGCCGCCGCCGACCCCCGGGTGAGCGCCAGCTGGCCCGGCGGCACCTACGGCGGCGGGCTCATCCCGGCGATCGTCGTGACGGCCTCCGGTCCGCGCCACGTCGTCGACCACACGCCGTACAACCACTACTCGCTACTGACCACCATCGAGGACAACTGGCGCCTCGGCCACATCGGCCACGCCGGTGACAGGGCCGGCGGCGTGGTCCCCATGTGGCCGCTCTTCACCGGCCGGCACTGACCGGCCGGCGCTGACCGACCGGCGCTGACCGACCGCATACGTACCGACAATGACACCGACCACCACGACGAAACGTCCGGGAGACGACATGAGCAGACACTGGCGGCGATCGACGAGCGGGCTGGCCGCGGCCGTCACCGGGATCGGCCTGCTGACCGCCGTTGCCAGTTCGGCCAGTGCCGCACCGGGCGGCCCGGCGCACCACCCGCGCCAGACCTGCCAGCTGGCAAACGGTGTCAAGCGCGTGGTCCAGATCCAGTTCGACAACTTAGACCGGCTGCGCGGCACCCCGAACGTCGCCAGCGACCTGCAGCAGATGCCACATCTGGCAAATTTCCTGCGGAACAACGGCGACCTGCTCACCAACGCCCATGACGTGCTGTCGCACACGGCGACGAATTTCATCGCGAACCAGACCGGGCTCTATCCGGACCGCAACGCGGTGACCCAGTCGAACAGCTTCAGCTACTTCGACGCCGGCGGCGCCACCCACACCGGTGTCTCGTTCGCCTACTGGACCGACCCGATCTTCGACCCGTCCGGACACCCGGCCGACACGAACTACAACCTGCAGTACACCGCCGACCGAAACAACGTGCCCAACGCCAGCAACGTCAACACGCCGGCGCCGTGGGTGCCCTACGCCCGGGCCGGCTGCAACGTCGGCGAGGTCGGCATGTCCAACACGGTGCTGGAGAACATCGCCACCGACATCCCCACCGTCTTCGGGCCCGGCTCTCCACAGGAGGCCGAGGCGAAGGCCAATCCGGTCAAGGCCAACGCGGACTTCGTCGGCTTCGCGGTGCACTGCGCGGCCACGTCGGTCCTGTGCGCCCGCGGGCAGACCGACTCGCTGCCCGACGAGCCGGGCGGCTACGCCGGGCACAAGGCACTGTTCGGCAACGCCCAGGTGCAGCCGGCGATCAGCCCGGCCGGGCCGGTGCGCGCCCTGGACGGCAGCGTCATCACCGACGGCAAGGGCAACGCCGGATTCCCGGGCTTCGACTCCGAGACTCCGACCAACTCCCTCGGTTACGCCGCTCAGATGCTCGAGCACGGCGTGCAGGTCGCCAACGTCTACGTGTCGGACGCGCACACCGATCACCAGGGCGGCACCGGTGACTTCGGGCCCGGCGAGCAGGGTTACGAGCAGCAGCTGCACGCCTACGACGCGTCGTTCGAACAGTTCTTCCGCCGGCTGGCGCGGGACGGCATCACCCCGGCCAACACGCTCTTCGCGGTGACCACCGACGAGGGTGACCACTTCTCCGGCAGCGCTCCGACCCCGGCGGCCTGCGACGGTACGCCGGGCAACTACTGCAGCTACGCGACCAAGTCCGAGGTCAACGTCAACCTGACCGGACTGCTCGCCACCAAGGCGGGCAACACCACGCCGTTCGCGATCCACAGCGACCCGGCACCGGCGATCTACCTGCAGGGCAACCCCGCGCGGACCGACCCCTCGGCGCGCCGGTTCGCCCGTGACATGGCCGGACTGCGCGTCGACAACCCGCTCACCGGCAAGACGGACAAGCTCGCCCGCCAGCTCGCCGACCCCGTGGAGGAGAAGATCCTGCACTTCGTCAGTGCGGACCCGGCGCGCACGCCGAGCCTGACGGCGTTCTCCGGTGAGGACGAGTACATATCCAGTGGTGCGGCCGACTGCAGCCGGCCCTGTGTCTACACCTCCGCGGGTTACGCGTTCAACCACGGCGGGATCCTGCCGGACATGCAGGACATCTGGGCTGGGTACGCCGGGCCCGGCATTCGTCCCGGCGGCACGGACAGCACGACGTGGACCGACCAGGTCGATACCCGCCCGACACTGCTCGCGCTGACCGGCCTGCACGATGACTACCCCGGTGACGGGCGGGTGCTGGTCGAGATCACCGGCGCGTCGGCGCTGCCGAAGTCGCTGCGGGCGCACCACGGGACGGTGCTGTGGCTCGGCCGGGTCTACAAGCAGCTGCTGGCCGCGAACGGGCAGTTCGCCGAGGACACCCTCGCGGCGTCGACCCGGGCGCTCGCCAGCGGATCGGCCGGCAGCGACCGCACCTACA
>JBPCOR010000218.1:0-2807 GCA_051000035.1 Mycobacteriales bacterium
GCAGCAGGTCCTCGTGCTGGCCGTCCTGCACCACCCGGCCGTGATCCATCACCACGATCCGGTCGGCCCGGGCGGCGGTGGTCAGCCGGTGGGCCACCACGATCGTGGTACGCCGCTCCGCCAGTGCGTCGGCCGCCCGGGTCACGGCCGCCTCGGTGGCAAGGTCCAGCGCCGCCGTTGCCTCGTCCAGCAGCAGGATGTCCGGGTCGACCAGCTGCGCCCGCGCCAGCGCGATCAGCTGCCGCTGCCCGGCGGACAGACTGCGGCCCCGCTCGCCCACCTCGTGGGTGTAGCCGCCGGACAGCCGCGCGATCATGTCGTGGGCTCCGACCTCGCGGGCCGCCGCTTCGATGTCGGCGTCGCTCGCATCCGGTCTGCCGTAGGCGATCGCGTCGCGCACGCTGCCGCTGAAGAGGAACGCCTCCTGCGGCACCACTCCCAGCCTGTGCCGGTAACCGGTCAGGTCCAGGGTGCGCAGGTCGAGTCCGTCGACACGCACCGCACCGCCGGTCGGATCATAGAGGCGACCGACCAGCTTCACCACGGTCGACTTGCCCGCGCCGGTCTCACCGACGAGCGCCACCGTCTGGCCGGCCGGGATATGCAGGTCGATCCCGCGCAGGGCCTCCTGATCTGCTCCAGAGTAGGCGAAATGCACGTCGTCGAAGGAGATCTCGCCGCGCAGCTCCCCGACGGAGGCCGGCTGCTCGGCGGCCGGCGTGGAGGTGGTCTTGCGCAGCAGCTCACCGATGCGGCGCAGCCCCACCGCCGCCTGCTGGTAGCCGTCGAAGACCTGCGAGAGCTGCTGGACGGGTGAGAAGAACATGTTGACATAGAGCACGAACGCGATCAGCGAGCCCGCCGACAATGCGCCGGAGTGCACCCGCGCCGCGCCGGCGCCCAGGACGAGCGCGGTGGCCACGTCGGACAGGAACTGGATGAACGGGAAGTATGTCGCGATGTAGCGCTGCGCCCGCAGCCGGCTTCGGCGGTAGTCGTCGCTGTAGCGGCCGAACTGCTGGGCGTTGCGGCCCTCCCGGCCGAAGGCCTGCGCGACCCGCAGGCCGGCGACGTTCTCCTGCAGGTCGGCGTTGACGAGGCCGACGCGCTCACGCGCCTCGGTGTAGGCCCGCGTCGATTTGGCCCGGAAGATCAGCGTCGCGACGATCAGCACCGGCACGACGGAGAGCACGACCAGTGCGAGCCCCGCATTGAGCACGAAGAGCGCGATCAGCACGCCGACGAAGGACAGGATGCTGACGATCGCGGTGGCAAGTCCGGTCTGCACGAACGTCGAGAGCGCGTCGACGTCGGTCGTCATCCGGGTCATGATCCGGCCGCCGAGCTCACCCTCGTAGAAGTCCAGGCCGAGCCGCTGCAGGTGGGCGAAAAGCTTGACCCGCAGGGCATACAGCATGCGTTCACCGGTGCGGCCGGTGACGTAGGTCTGCCCGATCGACACCACCCAGTCGGCCAGTACGATCGCGAGCGCCACCACGGAGGTCACGACCAGCACGGTCGATGCGTGCCGGGTCACGCCCTGGTCGACACCGCTTCGTACCAGCGCCGGGACGGCGAGCTGGGCGACCGCGTCGAGACCGACGAGCAGCAGACCCAGCAGCAGGGCGGCCCGGAACGGCCGCAGCAGCCGGCCCAGCCGGAACTGCGAGTCCGCCGCACGCGCCTGCTCGTCGTCGACGTCCGGCTCCTCGTTCACCGGCGGCAGGGCGGCGACCTGCGCGAGCAGTTCCGGCGTCGCGGGGACCGAGGCGAACATCGACTCCCCGCCGCCGCGTGCGCTCCGCGGCATCCCCGCCGCCGCTGCACTGCCGGTCCCGGGCGCCGCCATGCCGGTGGGATCGACCGGCGCCGGCCAAGCGGCCGGTGTGATCCCGTCGATTTGCTGCTGCGGTGGGCTTCCGCCCAGCTGTCCGGGACTATCCACAGTGGACGCCGACGCGTTCACGGCGTACGCCCCTGCCTCGACGCCTTCGGCGTCCTCGCCGGGGCCGGATAGCAGCAGCCGGTAGAGCTCGCACCGCTCGGTCAGCTGCTCGTGGGTGCCGACGTCGACGACGTGTCCTTCGTCGAGCACCGCGATCCGGTCGGCGAGTGCCAGGGTGCTGCGCCGGTGGGCGATCAGCAGCGTCGTACGGCCCCGCATGACCTGGCGAAGCGTGTCGTGGATCTCCGCCTCGATGCGCGCGTCGACCGCCGACGTCGCGTCGTCGAGCAGCAATACCTGCGGATCGGTGAGCAGGGCGCGGGCGAGTGCGACCCGCTGCCGCTGCCCGCCGGACAGGCTCAGGCCCTGCTCGCCGACGACGGTGTCGTAGCCGTCGGGAAGCTCGCGGATGAAGCCGTCGGCCTCCGCGGCGCGCGCGGCGGTGACAACCTGCTCGGCCGACGCCTCCGGGTGGCCGTAGGCGATGTTGGACCGCACCGTGTCGGAGAACAGGAAGCTGTCCTCGAAGACGACGCCGATCTGCCGCCGCAGCGAGGCGAGCGTCAGGTCGCGGACGTCGTAGCCGCCCAGGCGCACCGCGCCGCCGTGTACGTCGTAGAAGCGCGGCAGCAGCAGCGAAATCGTCGACTTGCCGGATCCCGACGTGCCGACCAGCGCGAGCGTCTCGCCGGCCGGCACCCGCAGCGAGACACGGTCGAGGACCGGCTCTGACCGCACGTAGCCGAAGCTGACGTCGTCGAGTTCGACGCCGTCGATGCTGCCGGTCAACTCGATCGCATCCGGGCTCTCGGTGATGCCGGGCTGCGAGTCGATGATCTCCAATACCCGCACTACACCGGCC
>JBPCOR010000233.1:0-3000 GCA_051000035.1 Mycobacteriales bacterium
GCGGATTTCCTGAGCAGGCTGCGCGAGATCCCCTTCACCGCCAGCGTGACGCCCCCGGGCGCGAGCCCGGACGTCACGATCGCGGCCGACGGCGAGCACCTCATGTATGGCTACCTGTCCTCCCGGCCCGGTCCGGCGGCTCCGGCGGGGCCGGACCCGGACGCCTACCCCGAGACGACGGCACTGGACCCGCCCTCCCTCCCGGGACCGGGCACCTGGCTGCGGACCGCCCGGGTGGGCGGGCACGGCGGTCACCTGCTACGCCGCGGTCTGCTCGGCGTCGCCGCCTCCGCCGCCCTGGTGGGAGCGGTCGCCACCGTGCCGATCCACGCAGCCCCGACGACGGGAACGCCCACCGGCACCGGAGTCGACGCCACATCATCCGGTGCGGTCGGCTCGCCCGGCGGAACGGCCACCGACTCGCACGCATCCACCCGTCGTGTCGACGACCGGCAGCTGTTCGCCCGCCTCGGTGGCCGGTCGACGTTCCATCTGGTCGAGATCGGCCGGCCGCGTCCATAAGCGGACCCGAGGACGGGCCGGATCCTCCGGTCCCGTGCCCAGCCGGCCTCGGCTGGCTCCGCGGCCGGCAGATGAGGCAGGCTGGAAGCATGGGGCGAGGAGATCGGTCGGCGTGAGCAACGACCGCGAGCGGGACCGCCACGACGGGCCGGACGGCGGCACGTCGCCCGCGGGCGCGGGCCGGCCTCCCGCAGCGCCGTACCCCGGCGCGGCCCGCGGCTCAGAGGAGTTCCGGGCACCGAGCCCCGGTGACGCGCCGGCACGCATCGGCCCCCGCCCGCCGGCGCGCCCCGCCGTCGGGCCGGGCGCCGCCGAGATCTTCGGCCGACCCCGCGGGATCGACTCGTCGTTCAGCCATCCGCTGGCGCCGCCGCCCCAGCCGGAGAGTCGCGCTGTGGTGCCGCCCGCGGTCGCCGGCGCGTTCGGCCGCCCGGACGGGGTTGCCGAGCCATTCGACGGCCCGGGCCGGCCCGGCTATGACAGTGCGCCGCCGGCGTCGCCGTGGTGGTCGCCCGATGCGCGGTCCGATCCGTGGCGCGATCCGGACGCGCCGGCGCGGCTCGGCGGCCCGCCCGGGGTCGAGGACGCCGCGGATCCGGCCGGGCAACCGGACGAGTCGGCCGCCACGAAAGCGAAGCGGCGCTGGCAGCTGCCCGGTGCGTCGCTGACGGCGCTCGTCCTGATCTTCCTCAGCGCGGTCGTCCTCGCGATCGGCGGTGGGGCGACCGGTTTCCTGCTCGCCGAGCATTACAGCGGCAGCCCGCTGTTCGCCAAGCACATCACGCTGACCAAGGTCGACCCGGCGGGCCAGCGCAGGGCGGGCTCGGTCGCCGACATCGCGCGGCGGGTGCTGCCGGCCGTCGTCTCCATCCACGTGCACACCTCGGAGGTCGACGGCACGGGATCCGGCGTCGTCATCGACGGTGCGGGCTACATCCTCACGAACAATCACGTCGTGTCACTCGCCGCCTCGGGCGGGATGGTGCGGGTCGCGTTCAACGACCAGTCGACGACCACCGCCCGGATCGTCGGGCGCGACCCGAAGACGGACCTCGCGGTGGTCAAGGTCGACAAGAAGCGCTTGACGGTGGCGAGCCTCGGTACGTCGGGGAAGCTGGTCGTCGGCGACCCGGTGCTCGCGATCGGCTCGCCGCTGGACCTGCCCGGCACCGTGACGGCCGGCATCGTCAGTGCCCTGGACCGGCCGGTGCATCTGTCCGGCGAGGGCAGCGACACCGACGCCGTCATCGACGCGATCCAGACCGACGCGGCCATCAACCCCGGTAACTCCGGCGGCGCCCTCGTCGACGGTGCCGGTGCCGTCGTCGGGATCAACACCGCGATCGCCACCGCGCCCAACGTCGGCGGTTCGTCGTCGTCGGGCAATATCGGCGTCGGTTTCGCGATCCCGATCGACGAGGCACGCCAGGTCGCCCAGCAGCTGATCCGCACCGGCCACGTGCGGCACCCGACCCTCGGCGTCAGCACGCGTTCGGTGACCGATCTTGGCAGCCGCGGCGACAGCGGTGCGCAGGTCGAGGCGGTGACCGACGGGGGAGCGGCCAGCCGGGCGGGTATTCGTGAGGGCGACGTGATCGTCGCCCTGGACGGCGAACCGGTCGGGGGGTCTGAGGCGTTGCTCGTCGCGGTCGGCAAGCACGAGGTCGGTGACCGGATCACCCTGACCGTCGACCGAGGCGGCAGCGGCAAGAAGATCGTCGCCACCCTGCTCGCGGACTGAACTGCGCCCGCGACCGGATCGAATGCGTACCAGTGAGGTGCGCGGCGATAGGCTGGGATTGACGCCGTCACCGGCGATGGCGACGCGATGGAGGGGGCACGGGTGTTCAACAGCTTGGGCTGGGGCGAGGTCCTGATCCTGCTCCTCGTCGGGCTGGTGATCTTCGGACCGGAAAAGCTCCCCCAGCTGACCAAGGACGCCGCCAAGGTGCTGCGGCAGGTCCGCGGGATCGCCCAGGGTGCGCGCACGCAGCTGAAGTCCGAGCTCGGCCCGGAATTCGGCGACATCGACTTCCAGTCGCTCAACCCCAAGTCGTTCGTCCGTAAGCATCTGCTCGAGGACTTCGACGACCCGTTCGGCGAGGATGACGACGAGCCGGCGCCGGCGGAGCGAGCAGATTCCGCTACGGCCACGGACTCGCCCGCGGGTCAGCCCGCGGCGGCTGGCACGGCGGCGGCCGGCGCGGCGGCAACGACAGCGATACCCGTCGGCGATGGCGCGCGGCCCCAGCCGGCTGTGGCGACGGCGACCGCCTCGGCTGACGGCATCGCCGTGCCGTACGACATGGACGCGACCTGAGCGTGGCCCGCCGGGCCGGCGTATCGGCTGCCCTGGTGGCGGCCGCGCTGGCGCTCGCCGGCTGCGGGGGGCCGACCGCCCCGCGCGACGCGCCGACCCGGGCCGATCTGAGTCACGCGGCTGCCCGGTCCGCGGCTCCGGTGTCCGCGGCCGCATCC
>JBPCOR010000276.1:0-8067 GCA_051000035.1 Mycobacteriales bacterium
CCGGATTCGTGCTGACCGATCGACTCCAGCAGCTCGGCGGCCTCGTCCTCGGACAGCTCGATGAGCTCCGACTCCACCTTGGCGTCGAGGAAGATCGCCTCCGCGGGCGCGACCAGCTCGCGCATCCGGGACAGATAGGCGTCGTCGGTCAGCTCGGCCTCGTCGACGTTGAAGACATACAAGAACGGCTTGGTGGTCAGCAGCGTCAGCTCGCGCAACGACTTGGTGTCCACAGTGGACCCGTAGAGCGTCTCGCCCTTGTCGAGCAGCTCCCGACTTGAGCGCACGGCGTCGAGCACCCGCTGACGGTCCTTGTGCAGCCGGACCTCCTTTTCCAGGCGCGGCAGCGCCTTATCGACCGTCTGCAGATCGGCGAGCACCAGCTCGGTGTTGATCGTCTCGATGTCACCGGCCGGGGAGACCTCGCCGTCGACGTGCACCACATCGGGATCGCTGAAGCCCCGGATCACCTGGCAGATCCCGCTCGCCTCGCGAATGTTGGCGAGGAACTTGTTGCCGAGCCCCTGCCCTTCGCTGGCGCCCCGCACCAGGCCGGCGATGTCCACAAAGGACACCGTCGCGGGGATCGTCTTGGCGCTGGCGAACAGCTCGGTGAGTACGCCGAGCCGCTCGTCGGGAACGCCGACCACGCCGACGTTGGGCTCGATGGTGGCGAACGGGTAGTTGGCGGCGAGGACGGCGTTCTTGGTCAGGGCATTGAACAGCGTGGACTTGCCGACGTTGGGCAGGCCGACGATGCCGAGGGTGAGGCTCACGACGCCCCAGTCTACGGAACGCGACGCCGCCCGGCCGGACGGTGCAGACGCCGACCCCGACGATCGGACCGGAAGAGAGCGTCCTGCCGCCGGCGGCGCGTCGCAGGGCTGGATTGTCGTAGCTCGATGCAAACATGCTGGACATGGGGATGACCACCGGGCTGATCGCGCTGCTGACCCTGCTCGCAGGTGCGGCCGTGGGCGTCTCGGTGGCCCGGGCCGGGTCGGCCCGGGCCGTCGCAGAGCGCGACGCGGCCAGGGCCGAGGTCGAGAGGCTGCGCCGGGAGCGGGAGTCAGTCGAGGGGCGCGCCCGCGCCGCGGAGGCCGACGGCGCCTCGCTGCGCGCGACGGTCGAGCACCAGCGGCGCTCCGCCGACCAGCGGGCCGCCGAGCTGCAGCGCACGATCGACACCCTCAAGGACACCTTCGGTGAGCTGTCGGCGACGGCGCTGGCCCGAAACAACGAGCAGTTCGTCGCCCTCGCCCAGCAGCACCTCAAGACCGCGACCACCGAGGCCAGCGGCGATCTCGCGCAGCGCCAGCAGGCCATCACCGCCCTCGTCGATCCGCTCCGGCTGACCCTCGGCAAGGTCGAGGACCAGCTCCGCACGGTGGAGAAGGAACGCGCGTCGGCCTACTCCGACCTGCTCGCCCAGGTCGGCACGATGCGCCAGAGCAGTGACTCGCTGCGGGTCGAGACCGCCCAGCTGGTGACCGCGCTGCGGGCTCCGCAGGTGCGCGGCCGGTGGGGCGAGATGCAGCTGCGCCGGGTCGTGGAGTCGGCGGGCATGGTCGAGCACTGCGACTTCGACGAGCAGGTCACCGTCGGCACCGCCGACGGCTCGCTGCGCCCGGATCTGGTGGTCCACCTGGCCGGGGGCAAGCAGGTCATCGTCGACGCCAAGGTCGCGTTCAGCGGCTACCTCGAGGCGATGGAGGCGCGGGATGAGACGACCCGCGCCAGCCGGCTCCGGGCGCATGCCCGGCATCTTCGGACCCATGTCGACCAGCTCGGCGCCAAGGCCTACTGGCAGCACTTCGCACCCACCCCGGAATTCGTCATCGCGTTCGTCCCGGCCGACGCATTCCTGAACGCTGCGCTGGAGGAGGACCCGAGCATCCTGGAGCACGCGTTCAGCCAGAACGTCGTCATCGCCACCCCGACGACGCTCATCGCCATGCTCAAGACGGTGGCCTACACCTGGCGGCAGGAGGCGCTCGCCGCCAACGCCGCGCAGATCCACCAGCTGGGCCGGGAGCTGCACGCCCGGCTCGCCACGATGGGTGGCCATGTCGCCAAGCTGGGCGGCCAGCTCGGCAAGGCGGTTGCGAGCTACAACCAGACCGTGTCCTCGCTCGAGGGCCGCGTGCTCGTGACCGCGCGCCGGCTCACCGAGCTCAAGGTGACCGACACCGAGCTGACAACGCCCGCTCAGATCACCGAGGTGCCGAGGCAGGTGCAGGCACAGGAGCTCGTGGCGTCGGCCAGCGACACACTGGTTGCGCTGCGCAACAGCACCCGCCGGCAGCCTCCGCCCGAGCAGGCGCCACTCGGTGCACAGCGCCCGGCCAGCGGGGACTGACCGCCGCCGGACCGGCTCCCGACCGACGGCGCCGCCGCCCCTCGGTGACGGTGCGTACCTCGGGGCGGGTGCTGCCGCTACCGTAGAGACCGCCCGCTGCGCGAGGTAGCGGCATGGGTCCCTCCCGAAATCGGAGACCACCACCGTGACCACCAGCGCACGCGCCCAGCGACCGACCCGGTCGCCCGGTCGCCGCTCCCGGCGCCCGGACACCGGATTGCCCGGACCGGCGGCTGCGCTGCTGACCTTCGTCGTCGCGGGTATCGGCGGGGTCATCGACATCCTGACCGGCGACGGCCTGCGGGCGCTGTTCGCCGCCGCGCTGATCATCGCCGTGATCGTCGCCGCCGTCGTCGTGCGCGTCCGCGAGATCTGGTACGTCGTCTTCGCCCCGCCGCTGATCTGCGTCGCGCTCGCGGCCCTGAACGTGCTCACCACGTCGCACAGCGCCATCGACCTCACCGCGGCCTACCTTGCCAACGGCTTCCCGACCCTCGCCGTCGCCACCGGGATCGCATTGGCCATCGGCCTGATCCGGCGCATCATCGCCTGATACCGGACCGAACGGCTCGTCCGTAGCCCGGCCGCAAGTCCGCCGAATCCCAGCGGCGGCGGGCTCAGCCGGTGGTGCCGACCGGGCGACGCCCGGTCCGCAGCTCCCTGGGCAGCGCGAAGGTCAAGCGCTCCTCGGCCGCGGTGACCTCGCTGACATCGGAGTAGCCGCGCTCGGCGAGCCGGCCCAGCACGCCGGTCACGAGCAGCTCGGGCACCGACGCCCCGCTCGTCACGCCCACGGTCTCGACGCCGTCCAGCCAGCTCGGGTCGATCTCGTCGGCCGCATCCACCAGATGGGCGGCCCGGGAGCCGGCATCGAGCGCAACCTCGACCAGTCGGACGGAATTCGACGAGTTGGCCGAGCCGACCACGATCACCAGGTCACAGTCGGGCGCCATCTGCTTCACGGCCGTCTGCCGATTCTGGGTGGCATAACAGATGTCGTCGCTCGGTGGCGCCGACAGCGCCGGGAACCGCCGGCGCAGCAACGCCACCGTCGCGAGCGTCTCGTCGACCGACAGCGTGGTCTGCGACAGCCACACCACCCGCTCCGGGTCACGCACCGTGACCGACTCGACGTCCTCGGAGCCCTCGATGAGATGGATGTGCTCAGGCGCCTCACCCATCGTGCCCACGACCTCCTCGTGCCCGGCGTGGCCGATCAGCAGGATGTCGTATCCGGCGGCGGCGAAGCGGCGTACCTCGGCATGCACCTTGGTCACCAGCGGGCAGGTGGCGTCGATCGTGTGCAGCGACCGCTCCCGCGCCTGCTCGTGTACCACCGGCGCGACGCCGTGCGCTGAGAATACGACGGTGGCGCCCTCGGGCACCTCGCTGTTCTCCTCGACGAAGATCGCGCCCCGGCCCTCCAGCGTGCGCACGACGTGGGCGTTGTGGACGATCTGGTGACGCACGTACACCGGCTCGCCGTGCTGGGCCAGGGCCTGCTCGACGGCGACGACGGCCCGGTCGACTCCCGCGCAGTAGCCGCGCGGTTTGGCGAGCAGGACGCGGCGCGTCGTCGTGGTGGGCATGATCCGATCCTACGTCTGCCGGTCCCGGCGGCATCGCCGCAGCGCCTTCGCCCGCCCCCGGCTCCACCGTCCGGACCGGCGATGGTGCACCCTTGGCTGTTATGACTGCTGTGATTCCGACGCCGCTGCGGGCCGTCGCGGGACTGGCCGCGGCAACGATCGACGAGGCGCGGGCGCTGCCCAGGCGGCTGGTGACCCTTCCCGTCGTCGCCGTGAGCAACGTCTTGCAGGCCTCGCTCGCCGTTCAGCAGCGTTACGCCGACCTCGTCGTACGCGGTGACGGCGTGCTCGCCCAGCTTCGCCCCGAGCCCGGGGACGGCAAGCCGGCGTGGGCGACGTTCGACGACGAGGCCGCCTTCGGTGAAGCCACCGCGGCTCCCCCCGGCCCTGTCGCCGACGGCGGATGGGTCGCCGATCAGGCATCGGGCGTGGGACAACCGCCGATCGAGGGCTACGACGACTTCACCGTCGCCCAGCTGCGCGCGCGGTTTCGCCGGCTCTCCGAGGAGGACGTCGCAGCGCTGCTGGACCACGAGGCGCACGGCCTGGCCCGCCCCGCCTACCTCACGATGCTGTCCAACCGGCTCGACACGCTGCGCAGCGCGCACTGACCGGTGATGGTGGCCGCGCCGTCGACGCCGGAGGACCCGTGGCCGGTGCGTACGGTCGCCCGCAAGATCAGCGAATGGATCGGGCGCCTCGGTGAGGTGTGGGTCGAGGGGCAGATCGCCCAGCAGAGCCGCCGGTCCGGGGCGCGGATCGTCTTCCTGACCCTGCGCGACCCGAGCGCCGACATGTCGCTGACTCTCACCTGCCCGCCGGAGCTGCTCGACGGGATGCACCTTGCCGCGGGCGCCCGCGTCGTGTGCCGAGTCAGGCCGGAGTTCTACGTCGGCCGAGGCACGCTGTCACTGCGGGCCACCGAGATCCGTCCGGTCGGTGTCGGAGAGTTGCTCGCGCGACTGGAAGCGCTCAAGCGCCTGCTCGCCGCCGAGGGCCTCTTCGCAACGCAGCGCAAGCGGGCGCTGCCGTTCCTGCCGCGCCGCATCGGCCTGGTCACCGGGCGCGCCGGCGCCGCCGAACGCGAAGTGCGGGAGACGGCCTCTGCCCGGTGGCCGGCGGTGCGGTTCGAGGTCGAGAACGTCGCGGTGCAGGGCGCCGGCGCCGCGGCCGGCATCATCGCCGCGCTGCAGCGCCTGGACGCCGATCCGGGTGTCGACGTCATCGTCCTGGCCCGCGGCGGCGGATCGGTCGAGGACCTGCTGCCGTGGAGCGACGAAGCGCTCTGCCGCGCGGTCAGCGGGGCGGTGACGCCGGTGGTCAGCGCCATCGGGCACGAGCCGGATGCCCCGCTGGTCGACTTCGTCGCCGACGTACGTGCCCTGACCCCGACCGACGCCGGCAAGCGCGTCGTCCCGGCCGTCGTGGAGGAGGTGGCCGCCCTGGCCGACCGACGGCGCCGGGCGCTGGCCGCCGTCGCCGGCCGGGTCACCCGCGAACGCGACACCGTCGGCGGCCTGCGCGGCCGGGCACTGCGCTGTGCCCGCGGCCACCTGGACCGCGCGGCCCGCGACCTCGAGCACACCCGGGCCCGGGCGAGGGCCCTGAGTCCGGCCGCCACGCTGCAGCGGGGCTACGCCGTCGTGCAACGCGCCGACCAACACGTCGTCCGGGCTCCCGCCGAGGTCGCGGCCGGTGAGCGGCTCTCCGTCCGCGTCGCGGGCGGTATCTTCGCCGCGACGGCCGACGAACCCTCCGGGCAGCGGACCGGAGCGGCGGCCGAGCGACGAGGCGCGGCTGAGGGCGGGCATGGCGACTGACGACGACCCGGCCGGGGTGAGTTCCGCACCGGCACCGGACCGGCCGGGGGACTACGAGACCGCGCGGGCCGAGCTCGCGGCGATCGTGACCCGGCTGGAGTCCGGCGGGCAGACGCTGGAGGAGTCGCTCGCCCTGTGGCAACGAGCCGAGCAGTTGGCGGACGACTGCCAGTGGTGGCTCGACGGCGCCCGCGCCACGCTGGACGCGGCGAACGGCGACGACGCGACCTGAGCGGCGGAGCGGGCGCGACGCCCCGTTCAGCAGGGTGGGTGTACGAGGTGCGGGGTCCCGGGCATAGGTGTGGTCGGGTGAGGAGACTGGTCGTCGTGGCAGACGTTCTCACCGGGGGCTCCGGGCGGCCACCAGGAAGGCAGCCGCCGCGGTGGCTGGTTGCGGCCGGTGTCGTCTTGCTGGCCGCCGCGGGCCTGGCCGTGATCGCGTCCGGGTGGCGGACCGTGGCGCCGGCCGCAGGTCGGCGACCCCTACCTCGGAACCCCCGAGCTCCAGCTTCGACGGCCGGGCAGGTCGTGCGTGTGACATATCCGGTCCGTCCGGTACGGCGTCCGGGACATCGCCCGGCGGGGTGGCCGGCCTGGCCCTGGCCGGGGTGCCAGCCGAAATCACCTCGGAGCGGTGTGACCGCACCGCCATCAGGGGCCCCTGGACCGTGGTGGTCCGCCGCGCCGGCGGGTCGCTGGGCCGGCACGGTGCGGTGGTCACCTTCCCGGTCGGCGGGCCCACCGGCGGGCGTGCCGTCAAGGTCGGCGGGGTCACCGGCAGGGCCGGTGCCGGCCTGGTCACCTGGCCGCTGGCGGGGGGTCACTCGCGGGTCCGCGGCGACCTGCCCGGCGCAGATCTGGTCACGATCGCGACCCGCACCGGCGTCGTGGCGGGACGGCCCACCGTTCGCGCCCCCGCCGGTTACGCCGTGGTGTTCACCGGTCCGTATCGGTCCCCGGTTATCGATGAGAACAACTACCGCGCGAAGACGCTCGGGCGCGCCGGAATCGTGCTCGGTCCGGTGATCTACACCGGTATCGCCCACGGCGGCGGCGTCGAAGACCGGCTCTACGCCGCGACCAGCGCCACTGCCGCGGGCACGGTGCACGGCAAACCCGCCGTGCTGTCCTCCGTGGTCGGCGGCAACGGCACGATCGCCTGGGAGCCCGCCCCCGGCACCATAGCCTTCGTGGGCTGGAGCGGATCCGAACTCAACCGCACCAGCGCCGCCGCCGTACGATCTCTGGCGCAACGAACCCGGACCCTCACAGCTGGCCAGTGGCAGGCCACCCACCCCCTCACAAGCGACCAGCGCAACCAACCCGACTGATGCACCGGCTTGGCGCTCGGCAGCTGTCGGGGTTCATCCACGACCTGCGCTTCGCAGACCTTCCGTCGCACGTGGTCCAGCAGGGGCAGCGGTGTGTGCTGGGTCTGCTCGGAGTCGCGGCGGTCGGGGCCGGGACACAGCTGTCCCGGCTGGCTTGCGAGCACGCCGCGCGGCACTTCGGCGCGGTGGGCGGCGCCGGAGCGAGGATGCTGTTCGATGGTCGACGGGTCAGCCCGATCGGAGCGGCGCTGGCCGGCGGCATGACGATTGACAGCATCGACGGACACGACGGGCACCCGCTGGCCAAGGGCCACGTCGGCGCCGCGGCGCTGCCGGCGCTGCTCGCGCTGGCCGACGGCGACACCGCCCTGGACGGGCCGGGGCTGCTGACCGCGGTCGTGATCGGGTACGAACTGGGCATCCGGGCGGGGATGGCACTGCACGCCACCGCTTCTGACTACCACAGCTCAGGCGCCTGGAACGCGCTGGCCGGCGCGGGTATCGCCGCCCGGCTGCTGCGACTGAGTCCACAAGCCAACGAGCACGCGCTTGGCATCGCGGAGTATCACGGGCCGCGTGGACCGATGATGCGCTGCATCGATCACCCGACCATGGTCAAGGATGGCTCCGGCTGGGGAGCGATGACCGGCGTGAGCGCGGCGCTGCTGGCCGCGGACGGGTTCACCGGCGCCCCGGCGGTGTTGGTCCACCCCGACCGGCTCGACGTCGCCGCGCTGTGGACCGACCTGGGCGTCCGCTGGCGCATCCTGGAGCAGTACTTCAAGCCGCACCCGGTCTGCCGGTGGGCACAACCGGCCGTGCAGGCCGCCCTGGAACTGCGGAGCCGGCACGAGTTGACCGCCACCCAGGTCGACCATGCAGAAATCCTTACCTTCCACCACGCCGCCCGGCTCACAACGCGCCGGCCGACAACCACCGAGGAGGCGCAGTACAGTCTGCCGTTCCCT